>CAYFMB010000035.1:0-11671 GCA_964344095.1 uncultured Klebsiella sp. | reverse complement strand
AACAGTTGCGTGCCGTTTGAGCTTGCGGTGAGCTGCAATTTGGAGGTGTGATCAGCGCCTGGCCACAGGATGCAGATCCTGCAGGGCATTGATCTCGAGCTGTTCGCTCTGCAGTGCCGCAATCGCCTCGGCGGCGGCACGGGCTCCGGCCAGGGTGGTCACGGTGGGCACGGCGTAGTCGAGAGCTGCCTTGCGCAGATAGGTGTCGTCGTGCTCGGCCTGGCGGCCGATCGGAGTGTTGATGATGAGTTGGATGCGACCGGAGCGGATCGCATCTTCAATATTCGGTCTGCCTTCGTGGACCTTGAGGACGCTTTCGACCGTCAGGCCCTCACGGCTCAGCAGCTCCGCAGTGCCGCTGGTGGCGATCAGGGCAAAACCCAGCTCGCTCAGGCGCCGGGCGACAGGCACCAGAGCCCCCTTGTCGCGGTCGTGGGTCGAGACGAACACCGTGCCGCCCGTGGGCAGGGCGTCGCCGGCGGCCTGCTCGGCCTTGGCGTAGGCCATGCCAAAGCCCCGGGCGCTGCCCATGACCTCACCGGTGCTGCGCATCTCGGGGCCCAGCAGGGTGTCGGAACCGGGAAAGCGTTTGAACGGCAGCACCGCCTCCTTGATCGCCTGAAGCGGTGGCTGCGGTTCGGCGTGCAGGCCCAGCTCAGCCAGGGTCTTGCCGGCCATCACCTGGCTGGCGATCTTGGCCAGCGCCACGCCGGTGGCCTTGGCCACAAACGGCACGGTGCGCGAGGCGCGGGGGTTGGCTTCGATGATGAACACCGTTTCATGGCCGGCAGCATCACGCTGCACGGCGAACTGCAGGTTGATGAGGCCGCGCACGTTGAGCGCCAGGGCAAGATCGCGGGCCCAGGCCCTAATGGTCGCCAGGGCTTCTGCGCCAAGGCTCACTGCCGGCAGGCAGCAGGCCGAGTCGCCCGAGTGGATGCCCGCCGGTTCGATGTGCTCCATCAGACCGCCGATGACAACGGTGCCGGTGGCATCGCAGAGGGCATCGACGTCCACTTCGGTGGCGTTGTCGAGGTATTGGTCGATCAGCACAGGGTGGTCAGGTTCGACCGTGACGGCCTCGCGCATGTAGCGGTTGAGTTCGTTTTCGCCATGCACCACTTCCATGGCACGGCCGCCGAGCACATAGCTGGGCCTCACGACAACTGGATATCCAACAGCCTCCGCCACGGCTCTCGCTTCGGCTTCACTGCGGGCCAACCCGTTGCGTGGTTGGCGAATGTTCAAACGCCGCAGGATCGCCTCGAACTGTTCGCGATCTTCAGCGGTGTCGATCGACTCCGGTGAGGTGCCCCAGATGCGGGTGCCTGTGGTGCTGCCTTCGGGGCCTTCGAGCCAGCGCAGGAGTGGAATCGCCAACTTGAGTGGGGTCTGACCGCCGAACTGGACGATCACACCCTCGGGTTTTTCGGCTTCGATGACGTTGAGGACGTCCTCGAACGTGAGCGGTTCGAAGTAGAGGCGATCGCTGGTGTCGTAGTCGGTGGAGACCGTCTCCGGGTTGCTGTTGACCATCACGGTGGCAAAGCCCGCAGCGCGCAGCGCAAACGAGGCATGTACACAGCAGTAGTCGAACTCGATGCCTTGACCGATGCGGTTGGGGCCGCCGCCCAGAATCATGACTTTGCGGCGGGTCTCAGGCTGCACCTCGTTCTCGGGTGGGATCAGCGTCAGTGATCCGTCGGCGTTAATGCGCTCCAGGGGCCGCTCATAGGTGGCGTAGTGGTAAGGCGTGCTGGAGGCGAATTCGGCGGCGCAGGTGTCGACGGTCTTGAACACCGCGTTGATGCCAAGGTGCTGGCGGTGCTTGCGCACAGTCAGCTCCTGGCTGCCAGTGGCCCAGGCGATCTGCCGGTCCGAGAAGCCCAGTTGCTTCAGGGCCAGCAGAGCGGCGGCGTCGAGATCGCTCAGCGTGCGACCCCGCAGCAGCTGCGCTTCGGCGTCGACGATGCGGCGCAGCTTGGCCAGGAACCAGGGATCGATTGCCGAGAGGCTGTGGATCTCGGCGTCGCTGAGGCCCGCCAGCATGGCGGCGCGCACCGCAAAGATGCGCTCGGGGGTCGGCGTGCGCAGGGCGATCTCAAGCGCTGCAGGCTCGTGCTGAGGATCGGGCCGGTCACAGCCCCAGCCCGCGTGGCCGGTTTCGAGTGAACGCAGCGCCTTCTGAAACGACTCTTCGAAGCAGCGGCCGATGGCCATGGCTTCGCCCACCGACTTCATCGAGGTGGTGAGCACCGCCGGTGAGTTCTGAAATTTCTCGAAGGCGAAGCGCGGGATCTTCGTGACCACGTAGTCGATCGTGGGCTCGAAGCACGCCGGCGTGGCGCCGGTGATGTCGTTCGGGATCTCGTCGAGGGTGTACCCGACTGCCAGGCGTGCGGCGATCTTGGCGATCGGGAAGCCTGTTGCCTTGGACGCCAGGGCCGAGCTGCGCGACACGCGTGGGTTCATTTCGATCACCACCACGTCGCCGTTGGCGGGGTTGATCGCGAATTGAATGTTGCTGCCGCCGGTGTCGACGCCGATCTCTCTGATGATCGCGATCGCCTGGTCCCGCAGGCGCTGGTACTCGCGGTCGGTCAGGGTCTGGGCCGGCGCCACGGTGATCGAATCGCCGGTGTGCACCCCCATGGGGTCCAGGTTCTCGATGCTGCAGACGATCACCACGTTGTCGGCGGTGTCGCGCATCACCTCGAGCTCGAATTCCTTCCAGCCCAGCAGCGACTGCTCGATCAGGATCTGGCTGACGGGGCTCGCTTCGAGGCCGCTCTTGCAGAAGGCGCGGAATTCCTCCGGGTTGTAGGCGATGCCGCCTCCTGAGCCGCCCAGGGTGAAGGCTGGACGAATGATGCGCGGATAGGAGCCGATCGCATCGCCAACGGACTCCGCCTCTTCGAGGTTGTTGGCAATGCCTGAGGGGCACACCATCACCCCGATGCGCTCCATCGCCTCCTTGAACAACAGGCGATCTTCAGCTTTCTTGATGGCTTCGAGGTTGGCGCCGATCAGCTCGACGCCGTGGCGCGCCAGGGTGCCGTTCTCGGCCAGGGCCACCGCCAGGTTGAGGGCGGTCTGGCCGCCCATGGTGGGCAGCAGGGCATCGGGCTGCTCAAGCTCGATCACCCGGGCCACCACCTCGGGCGTCAGGGGCTCGATATAGGTGCGATCCGCCATGTCCGGATCGGTCATGATCGAGGCTGGATTGCTGTTGACCAGCACCACCTCGTAGCCCTCAGCTCGCAGCGCCTTGCAGGCCTGGGTGCCCGAGTAATCGAATTCGCAGGCCTGGCCGATCACGATCGGTCCTGAACCCAGCAGCAGGATGCGCCTGAGATCAGACCGGCGTGGCATGGAGCGCTGCGGGTAAACCCATCAAGCCTCTCATGGCCCCGTCCAGGCACCCTCTGTGGCGGCGGTGGCTAACCTGCCCGTAGCAAAGGCAACCAGCACACCTCGATGAGTGAACTCCAGCGCCTGAAGGGGCTGCTGCCCCCGGAGATGCAGAGCTGGGTGTTCGTCGAAGCGGCCGCCTCAGTTGACCCACCGCTGATCACGATTGAGGAAATCGGTCGCGATGAGGTTGAGGTCCAGCTCGATCTTGAGAAGTGGGACGCCCTCGCCCTGGATCACCGCAACCTGCTGTTCTGGCATGAAGTGGGCCGAATTCAGAACGACGCCATTCCGCGTGACGGCTGGGAGATGGCTGCTCTGGCCATTGGCCTGGGCGGCGCCATCGGTGAGCTCTGGGTGCAGGACGGCCTGCTGCTGGTCATGGCCCTAGGGCTCTCGGGCTTTGCCGGGTACCGCCTTTATCTGAAGAACAATTCGGAAAAGCGCCTGGCCGATGCCATCGCCGCCGACGAGCGGGCGATCGATCTGGCTTGCCGTTTCGGGTACAGCCTTCCCAATGCCTACAAGAGCCTGGGCGGGGCGCTCAAGGATCTGGTTGACCAGACCCGCAAGAAGAAGAAGCGCGCGTTCTATGAAGACCGGCTCGAGGCGCTGCGCAAGAGCGCCAGCCGGGCACGAGCCGAAATGGCGCAGCAGCAGGGTTCTAGACAGTCGATCACCAGTGAGAACGTGTATGGCTGAGGTCGTCAGCGACAGCAGGGCCCTGGCGCTCATGGCGGCAGAGGCCTGCGATGACCGCAAGGCCGTCGACATTCGCCTCATTCGGGTCGAGGAGGTCAGCTCCCTGGCCGATTGGTTCGTGATCTGCAGCGGCCTGACCGACGTGCAGGTGCGTGCCATTGCCCGCTCGGTTGAGGACAAGCTCGAAACCGAGCTGGGCCGCCTGCCGCTGCGGCGTGAGGGGCAGACCGAAGGCCGTTGGGTGCTGCTCGATTACGGCGAGGTGATCGTTCATGTGCTCACTCCCAGTGAGCGCAGCTACTACGACCTCGAGTCGTTCTGGGGCCACGGCGAGCAGGAGCGCTATGTGAGCCCGACAGCGGCCGCGAACCCCTGAGCTGATGCCGCCTGCCGCTGGCGATTCGGTGAGCTGCCCGGTGCCGCCGGAGCAGCGGCCCCTCGAGGAGTACAGACAACTCCAGCAGTCCTGGTTTTTTGTGTGGGCCCAGAGGGGCTGGTTGGGACTGGTGCGCCCCCTGCTGATCAGTTGGTCACTGCTGCTCCCTCTGACTCTGCTGGTGGCCAGTGGCAGCTTCACACTGCGGCGCGAACCGTTGTTGCTCCTGGCTGCAGCCCTGGTGGCGGCGTTGTTGCTTCCCCTGCTGCTGCTGCTGCGCCAATGGCTGGGCTGGAGCTATGTGCACCGGCGGCTGCGCAGTGAGCGCATCAGCTACGAGGAATCTGGGTGGTACGACGGCCAGGTCTGGGAGAAACCGTTGGCTTGGCGTCAGCAGGATCTGCTGGTGGCCCAGCATGAGGTCGCTCCGGTGCTGCAGCGCCTGCAGCGCGCAGCCCTCGCATGTGGGGCGGCGCTGCTCGTGGGCGGGGGGATCTGTCAGGCTCTGGGCAGCGTTCTGCTCCTATGAGCCTGCCCACAGGCCTTGGCGGCCCAGCCCGAGCCTCGGTCGCACCGCTTGAGGTGCGGTTGCTGCGCGACGGCATTCTTGAATCGCGCCACCGGGTGCATGCGGTCGTCTGCGATGGCCGCGGCAGAGTTCTGATGCGCGCTGGCGATGCCCAGCAGCTCAGCTTCGTGCGCTCGGCGCTCAAGCCATTTCAGGCCACTGTGTTTGTGGCCAGTGGCGCTGCCGACGCCTGTGGCTGCGGTGAGCGGGGCCTGGCGATCGCCTGCGCCTCCCACGCCGGCACCGCGGCCCACGCGCGTGAAGCCTTTCGCTTGCTGTGGGGTGCCGAGATCGAGCCCGAGCAGCTGCAGTGCCCCGTCCCTGCCGGCGCAAGCAGCGCCCTGGAGCACAACTGTTCGGGCAAGCATGCCGCCTTCCTGGCGGTCTGCCGGCGCCTGGGGTGGAGCAGCGAGAGCTATCTGCAGAAGGAACATCCGCTGCAGCAGGAGGTGCTCAAACGGGTGAGTGAGCTGCTGGGTCTGCCGGCGGCCGAGCTGGTGGTCGCTCGCGATGACTGCGGCGCTCCAACCTTGCAGCTGCAGCTGGCCCAGATGGCGCTGCTCTATGCCCATCTTGGTGCCGGCGAGCAGCCTGACCTCGAACGCTTGTTGCGGGCCATGCTGGCTCACCCCGAGCTGGTGGCCGGCGAGGGTCGTTTTGACACCGAGCTGATGCGCTCAGGTCATGGTCAGGTTGTCAGCAAGGGCGGCGCCGAGGGCATTCAGTGCCTCAGCAGGGTCGGCGAGGGTCTTGGGGTCGCGATCAAGGTCGAAGACGGTTCGGCTCGCGCCAAACACGCCGTGGCGCTGCATGTGCTGGAGCAGCTCGACTGGCTGACGCCGGCCACTCTTGAAGAGCTGCGCCAACAGTTCCTGCAGCCCGCACCCCACCTACGACTCGAGGTGCTCGGGCAACTGCGCAGCACCGCCTGAGGCCAGGCGCCGGCGGTGGCGCAGCGAATCGGCCATCGACAACACCAGCAGCAAGGCCCCGAGCACCCCGCTCAGCCACTCGGGCACATTCTGTTTCCAGGGTTCAAAACCCAGATCCAGCAGCATCAGGAACCCCAGCGAGCCGATCGCGTAGTGGGCGCCGTGTTCGAGAAACACCAAGTGTTCCAGCGCCTTCTCGCGCGTCAGCATCACGGTGAGTGAGCGGATGAACAGTGCCCCCAGGCCCAGACCGGTGAGAATCAGTCCCAGCTCGCTGGTGATGGCGAAGGCGCCAATGGTGCCGTCGAGACTGAACGAGGCGTCGAGCAATTCGAGGTAGACGATGCCGGCGATGCCACTGCCGGCTGCCAGCCGACCCATCGCCTGCGCGTCACTGCCGAACAGCTCGGCCAGGGCGGTGCAGAGAATTTGCAGCACCAGGCCGATCAGGCCCGCAAAAATCACGTCGCTGCGCAGATCGTTGGGCAGCAGGGCGTCCACCAGCATCAGGATCACCAGCGCCAACGCCACCTCGAGCGAAGCGGCACGGCCCGCCAGGCTGAGGCGTCGCTCCAGGGCCTGCACCCAATGCAGGGTCTTGGCCGAATCAAAGAAGTAGCGCAGAAACACCATCAGCAGAAACATGCCGCCGAAGGCGAGAATGCGCGGCTCGGCCTGCTCCAGCAGAGTGTGGTAGCGCTCGGGGTCATGCAGAGCCGCCTGCAGGGCCTCACCCATGCCAATGCCCCCGGCCAGGCTGACCAGCACCAGAGGCCCCAGAAAGCGCACGCCGAACACCGGGATCACCAGACCCCAGGACAGAAAGAAGCGTTGCTGCCCAGGGGTCAGCTGCTCCAGCACCCGGGCGTTGACCACCGCGTTGTCAAACGAGAGGCTGATCTCCAAGGCCAGCAGCACCAGCGTCACCCACAGAGCTTTGAAGCCGCTTGCCGTGGCGCCGCCGTGGCTGACAAACACGGCGCTCAGCCCGATCAGGCAGGCGACCAGGGGAAACCTGACGTAGTGGAGGTAGCGGTTCATGGGTCAGCGCTGCTGCAGCGCCTCGGGGGCACAAGGGATGCCGACATCCTGCCTGCATTGCCGCAGGTGACCTCAGTGCTGTAGGGTTTCGAGGTGCCGCGGGGTAGAGCAGTCTGGTAGCTCGTCGGGCTCATAACCCGAAGGTCGGTGGTTCAAATCCGCCCCCCGCCACCAAATGCTCAGGAAACCCCGGCAGCAAACTGCCGGGGTTTTTTGTTGGTCTGCCCGCCACCGCCCTCTGGTTGCAGAACCTTGCCCGACGCCGCCCCTTCACGATTGCGCGACAGCGACGGCTTTGAACCCGATGCCATCGTCGTTGGCTCCGGGGCCACCGGCGGAGTGGCAGCCATGGTGCTGGCTGAAGCCGGTCTCAAGGTGCTGGTGCTCGAGGCCGGCCCCGAGCTCACGGCGCGGCAGGCTTTCGGCGGTGAGCCGCGCAACAGCCTGCGGCGACTGACCAACCTGAGCAGTGGTCGGCAACGGCTGCAGCGCCACCATCCCGGGTTTTGGAAGCACAATCCCGACTTGTTCGTCGATGAGTGGCGCAACCCCTACTCCACCCCCGCCGACGCACCGTTCTTATGGAGTCGGGGGCGCCAGGTCGGCGGCAAAAGTCTCACCTGGGGGGGCATCACCCTGCGGCTCTCCGACCACGAGTTCAAGGCGGGTGAGCGCGATGGCAGCGGTCTGAGCTGGCCGATTGCCGGTGACGATCTGGCTCCTTACTACGACCGGCTGGAACGCTTGCTGGGTGTTCATGGCCATGCCGACGGGCTGCCGCAACTCCCCGATGGCTGTTATCAACCGCCGTTGCCGCTGACCCCCGGCGAGCGTCATCTGCAGGCGGCCATTGCTGCGCAGCTCGCCCTGCCTTTGATTCATTCGCGCGGCTTTGCCCTGGCCAAGGGCCCAGGGTGGCCCGGCAGCAGCAGCCCCGGCAGCACCTTGGCTCGCGCCCTGGCCACCGGCCGCACCCGCGTACGCGCCGGCGCCGTGGTCAGCCATGTCGCCATTGAGGCAGGGCAGGCGCGCGGTGTGGTTTGGGTCGATGCCGAACGCGGCGGGCGCCACTGCAGCCGCGCCCCCCTGGTGGTGCTCTGCGCTTCAACGATCGAAAGCGTGCGCATCCTGTTGCACTCGCGCGAAGCCAACGCCAGCGGGGAGCAAGTCGATGGCTCCGGCAGCCTGGGCCGCTACCTGATGGACCACATCTCCACCAGTCGCTTCTTTGCCCTGCCAGGGGTGCCCGCCGGGAGCGTGTCCCACGAGCTTTCCGGTGCCGGCAGCTGCTTCATCCCCAACACCGTCAACCTTGACGGCGGCAGTGCCGAGGCCTTTAGCGGCGGGTACGGACTGTGGTGTGCCGTGCAGCGCTTTGATCCACCGCGACCCCTGCAGCGTCACCCTGATGCGGCGGTCGGCTTCCTGATCGGCCATGGCGAGGTGCTGCCTCAGGCCAGCAACTGCGTCCGTCTCAACTCGGAGCAGCGCGATGCCTGGGGCCTGCCCACGGCCCACATCGCCTGCCGCTGGGGAGCCAACGAACACGCCATGGTGACGCACATGCAACAACGCATGGCCGCGGTGGTGGCCGCCGCCGGCGGCACGATCCGGCCCTTGCACGATCTGTTCGTGATGCCCTTGATCGAACCCTTGGTCAAGACGAGCCTGGCGCTCAGTGAGGGCGCGCCGCCTCCGGGTTATTACATCCATGAACTCGGCGGTGCCCGCATGGCAGCCGATCCCGCCGATGGTGTGCTCGATCCCTGGAACCGCTGCTGGGGCATACCAAATCTGCTGGTGACCGACGGCGCCTGCTGGCCCCGCGCGGGCTGGCAGAGCCCCACCCTCACCGAAATGGCTGTCACCTGGCGCGCCTGCGAAGCGGCGGCACAGCGACTCAAGCAGGGCTGAGTGCCCATGCTCTGGCGCGGCGTATGTCAGGGACTGAGCATCGGCACCTGCGCCTGTGTCGAAGGCCACAGTTTGTGACCTCGGCTCTGCGCACAATCAGCGAGCGACCTTTACGGGTCGGGCAAGGGAGAACTGGGGCGGGGGGTGGCACCTCCGCCTTTTTCATGCACGCCGGAACAGACCGTCGAGGTAATGCCGGCTCACCAGGTTGTCGTTGCAACCGTTCTGGTGCAAAAAGGTTGCCAATGCCGAGCTGATCACCTCCTGCTGATCCCACTGGGGATGCTGCGCCAGAAACTCGCGCATGCCGTCGAGCAGCACTTCGGGGACCTCAGCCTCAAGGCTGATGCTGGCCTCAGTCATTCCCGCTGCAGCGAGCGGCTGTTCGATGCAGCGTTGCAGGTGTTGTCGCTCTGGCCCCATGTCATTTGGCTACTCCTGCGCTCAGTAGGCCACGGCGATCGGGGGGGCGTCAAAACCCTCCGATCAAGCCAGAACCATGCCGATTCGCACTGAGACAGCCCGCCATGGCGGGTTTCCTGCAGACGTCGCGTGCCACAGACCTGCGCCTAGATCAAGCCCCCCTGGCACTGTCAAGCGAAGGATGAACCGAAGCGACGATTCCCCAGATCGACCTGATGCGTGCCCTTTTCACCCCTTTTCTGTGGAAAAAGGCCCCTGAAGCTGGGGAAAAGACCCGTCAGATGGGGAATCTGACCATTGATCAGCAAAACTGATGATGGCGAATCCCTTGAGACGCGCGCCGGTTTGAGACGCCCAAGTCGGCCGGAATGATCCAAATCGCTTCCGTTTTTGCTGTCACGAGCTGTTACCCCGCCGGGGGCGCTCAGCTCGTTGCCGTGCCCGGATCGTGGCTACGGCGCAACGTGCTGGGGCCCAGCGGGTGGTCGGCGTGGGGGTACGGGGTGTGGTGATGGTGATGCTCGTGCCCGTGCTCATGGCTGTGGCCGCCAAGGGGTACCGGTACGCCATCGGGCTGGCAAGCGCCGGTGCATTCGTTTTCACACAGGTCGCAGCTCTCGCACAGGCCTTCGACGTGGTGGTGGTGGCTGTGCTGCGGTGCGCCCACTTCGGTCTCGAACCCCAGCACCTGGGCCCGGTACTTGCACAGCGAGCAGTTCATGGCGGTGTCACCGCGCACCACCTCGTGCACCCGCTCGACAAAGGTGTCGACCACGTCGACGTGATCGCCCAGATAGCTCGCCTGCACGATGTCGATCTCGGGGTGATCGGCGGCGACCCGTTCGCTGTGCGCCGCGATGCGGCTCACCAGCACCCCTGAAAACAGGAAATAGGGAAAGACGATGATGCGCCTGAAGCCAAGCTTGACCACATGGCGCAGGCCCGGCTCCACCAGGGGGAAGGTGACGCCCGAATACAGGGTTTCGCCCCAGCCGAAGCCGAAGCCCTCGACCAGCATGCGGGTCACTTTGGCAACGTTGGAGTTGGCGTCGGGGTCGGACGACCCCCGGCCCACCACCACCAGCAGCGTCTCGTGCAGGGGCACCGGCTGGCGCGCATCGGCTTGCTCCAGGGCCTGCTGCACCCGGGCGCCGGCAGCCTGGATCATCTTGAGATCGATGCCGAGCTCACGGCCGTAGTCGATGCGCAGGCCGCTTTCGGCGGCAAAGGTGTTGAGCACCGAGGGGATGTCGTTCTTGGCATGCCCTGCGGCAAACAGCATTGCCGGCACCGCCAGCACGTGCTGCACGCCCTGCTCGCGCAGCCGCTCGAGCCCGTCGCGCAGGATCGGCCTGGCGAATTCCAGATAGCCGTATTCGACCGGCACCGGCGCCAGCCGTGCCCTCACCTGCTCGGCCAGCTGGGCAAATTCGGCCACCGCCAGGCGGTTGCGGCTGCCATGGCCGCAGATCATCACGCCGAGAGGGCCGTGGGAAGCGCTGGACTGGAGTGACACGCAGACAAAGCACGTGTCTTGACCCTATGTCGTGCGCACCCTGGGCGAGGATTGGACACCTTTTCGGTCCGCTCGATGGGCGGTCCGTTGTTCGACCGACGCTGCCGCAATGGCTCTGCGCCTGCCCCCTTACCAGCCCCTGCCGCCCCCAGGCAAGGATCAGCCCTTGCTGGAGCTGCCGATCCTGAGCCTCCAGCCCACCCAGTTGTGCGTGGGCCTGGCCGAAGTGGCCAGTCGCATTGCTGATTTCAAGGTCGACAGCCTCAAACAAAGGCGCGCTTACTTGGGCACCAAACCGGTCCCTCTGGTGCGCAACCGCAGCGGGGCGGTCTGGATGGTGGACCGCCACCACCGCCTGCGGGCCCTGGCCGAGATCGACCCCACAGCCACCGCCTTCGGTTATGTGGCCCTGGACGTCGATAGCGATGACCGCACCGTGGTGCTCGAGCAGCTGCACCAGCGCGGCTGGCTTTACCTCTACGACGGTCGCGGATTGGGTCCGCTTAATCCGGCGGTGCTGCCCGCCCAGCTCACCGGCCTGCAGGACGACCCGTACCGCAGCCTGGTCTGGAAACTCAAGAAAGAGAAGGTGATCGAGGCGGCGCCGTTGATCCCGTTCCATGAATTTCGTTGGGGGGCCTGGCTGCGCAGCCGCAACTTGCCGCCATTTAGCTCCCAGCGGCTGGAGCCTGCCCTGCCAGCTGCCCGTGCCTTGGCCCGCTCCAATGCCGCTGCCCACTTGGCGGGCTGGAAAGGCCCCGCCCAGGGCCGTGCATGAATCCGGTTGA
>CAYFMB010000034.1:0-12000 GCA_964344095.1 uncultured Klebsiella sp. | reverse complement strand
GGTTGGCCTTTGCGATGGTCTTTGCTGACAATCACAGCAGTGATTCGACTCTCAGTGAGCTGAAGTCGATTGCAGCGGTCGATGCTGATGTCCAAGTTCTGGCTAACCGCAGCAACTATGGGCCAGAGGCATCGTTTGCCAATGCCCTGGCCCAGGTACGGCCGACGGATCTCGTCGTCGGCCTTGCGTCGGATCTGCAAGATCCGCCAGAGTTTGTCGCTGGCTTCGTGCATGAATTGTTGGAAAATTCTTCGGTTGATGCGGTTCTCGCAGTGAAGGTTCCAGATAAGATGAGGCCGCTATTGTCAATTTTTCGAAGAGCTTATTATTTGCTGCTTGGCTATTCATCACGGCTCAAGCCTGTGCCCAGTGGCTTTCATGGATTTGGTGCATACCGTGCCGAAGTGATCGTCGAGGCCTTGAAGCTGTGGAACAGTGCGGGCTTTAATCTGAGAATGTGCCTGGTGAATGGCTGTCAGGCTTCCTGTCGATGGCCCTATCAACAAGCTGAACGCCGCCATGGCAGTTCCACCTATGGCTGGTGGGGGTACCCACGCGAGGCGTTAGGCGGTGTGCTCTCTGCCGATTCGACCGCGAGCCGTTTGGCCTTTGGTTTGAGTGCCGTTGGCATTGTGGCCGCCAGTCTGATTAGCCTGTTTCTGTTGCTCAATTGGTTGGGCGGCAATAGCCGCTATGAACCGGGATTGCCAACAGTGATGGCGCTTGTTCTGGGCAGTTTTGCCATGCAAATGCTGATGGTTGCGGTGCTGTCGAGGCAGGTGGAAGACCTGCGCCTGGCTGGACTGAGGCCTAGGGTTCGTTTTCAGGTTTTTGGCCAGGGGTCCCCCGATTGCTGAGGACAGTCACGCGCTATGGCGTGAACGGTCTGGTCTTTGCTTTGCTGGGACCATCACTGTTCTGGTTGTTGTATCCACTGGGTCCGTTGCGTGCATGGTTGCTGGCTGAAGTGGGCTGCCATCTGTTGCGCTACGCCTCCTTTCGCTGGCTCGTGTTCCCGCGTCATCAAGGCTTCATTGTCTCGGCCGATCGCTACGTGCTCGCCTGGATGCCAACAGCTTTGGTTGGTTTTTTGACCGTGGCTTTGCTGCGAGGGCGCCTCGCTCGTACGGAACTGACGTTGGTTGGGGCTCTCATCAGTTTCATGGTTGGATTTGCTCTGAATGCACTGATGTACCGCAAGCCAAAGCCGTTGAAGGTTGTTCAGTACGTTGAGGGTCACGGCAATCACTCCGAATCTGCATCGCCAAAAGCCTGATGATGCCTTGATTGCCAGTCAGGTTTGGTTGGTGAAATATCTGAAGGTTGAGAATGTTTAAATCGAGGTGTAGGGCGAGTTGGGCGATCGACGTTTTATTGAAGAAGTTGATGTGTTCGTGTAGCTTTAGGAAGAACGGCGGAAAAACAAGCCCTAGATAACGTCGAGCCGCCAGGCTCAGGAGGTCCAATGGTTGCCAAAGCCAACGTAAAGATTGCTTTTGTAGTAAGCGTAAGTAGCTTCGATAAGCCGATGTCTGGGTGCCAAGCATCAGTTGAAAGGATTCCAGTGGAACTTCCAAGTAGATGATGATTTGGGAGCTGTTTTGTTGGGCCTGGCTCAGCTGCAGTCTGAGGAATGCAAGTGGGTCGGGTAGGTGTTCCAGCACATGAGCGCAGATCAGCAGCAGTTGCCTGGCGGGTCGCACGTCATTGAGAGTGTCAATGCGCGTGGTGTTTGGCCAGGGCTCGCGATCGCTGGACTCGAGCACATAGCGATCTGCATTGAAGCAGCATGGGATGAATTGTCCGGCATCGCCACCGACATCAACAATTGCCAGATCTTCATTCAGGCTGGGTAGATGCCGTTGCAGATAGGTCTCAAGCTCATGGCGGCGCTTGCTGATCAGCCCTGCTGACAGATTGGCGTCATTGACTTTTCGGGTGTACCAGGGCTCGAAGGCTTTGCGGCAATTAAGATAGGCCTCTGAGCGATAATTTGCATAGAGACGCTTCATCTCCTGCGCATCAAAGCGCTGCTCAAAAAATTGAAGTCCGCAGCGGTCGCAGCTCCTGATCGTACAGAGCTTCTCGTGAATGTCAGGTCGAACCCACGCGGCGATGAAGGGTGACAGAATGGCGGCTTGGCGAGGGCCCTTGGTTTCACCACAGACTGGGCAAGCTGAAATCGTTTTCATGTCTTCGGCACAGCGTAAAAGACGCAGTCAAAAGAATTAAAATGATGCTGTCTGAGGTGATAGCGATAGCCCTTGATGCCGAGAATGTTCGCTAGCGCGAGAGGAATGTCGATTAAGTCCAGGTCGCGATGGTAGACGGTTGCTGCGACAGCGGGTTGACTACGTGAAAGGAGTTGAGGCATCCCTTGTATGCAGGAAAGATCTGTTCCCTCGGCATCAATCTTGACAAAATCTACGCACAATGACGGATACAGATCGTCGGCGCGTGCGGTGTGCACGAGCAATTCCTGCGCCTGTGTGATGTCTGGAGCATCGGTGCTGACAGTTGCCGCCTCACCCTGGCCTGCCAGAACGCGATGCCCGTTGCAGTTGGACAACGCGAGCGGCATGATTTCGACTTCGGTATCTGGATGCTCGCTGATGTAGGTCTCAACGGCTCCTTTGAGGCGTTGAAGATTATTTGGGCACGGTTCAAACAGCATTGCCCGCGACAGCTTGACTTGTGAGCTGATTTCACGGAGTGTGTCCCCGTCGTAGGCGCCCACGTCGAAGTAGACCAGGTCATCGCGTTTCGCCGCAGCAGCAAGGGTTAATGCGTTGAAGTACTGTGCTTCGCTGGAGCGAACCTTGGAAAAAGAGAGGTCCATGCCAGCTCTGAAGGCGACGATTCTGCGCAATAGCTCTCTGGATTCTTCATCGGCCAGAAGAGCATGCACGTGATGCAGTTCTGTGGGCCAGTTCTCGATCGGTGCCAGGGTTTCAGGATGCCTGGTCAGCCAGTAACGCCAGCCAAGCCACTCTGCCAGAGCTGGGTAGTACTGCCAGGGCATCAGCATGGCTTCGAAGCCGTGGCTTCGGGCAATGGCATCAAGGTCCTGATAGGCGTGGTCGCGGTTGAAAATGCCGCACAGCAAGGGCAACGTCTTCAGGTTGGAGATTCCCTGCAGTGACGACCAGGTTTTGATCGGGCGCCCCGAGAGCGTTTCACGGGTTGGCTCGCTGCTGATGAAGGCGGCGACCTCGATGCCGAGGTGACCCAGTGCCGAGGCCACCGCTTGAGCGAACTGGCCCGCGCCAAAGATTAGGACGGAATCCCCACGCTTGAGTTGGTGGAGGTCTTTCATGCTGCCCGTCTCAACCCAATGCACGTGTCAGCAATCTGCTCCTGCAGATCACATGCGGGTAGCTGTAGTTTACGTAGCAGGGCAGTCATTGGCAGTGGATCGCCGATATACAGATCCTGCTGTCCTCGTTCATGGTTGTGTGACGGGGTTAGGCACGGAACATTGAATTGCTTGGCGATGAACCTGGCGAGATCCGTCAGTCGCACGGTGTGGGTGCAGGCATCGATGCGATGGAAGCCTGGTGTTTGCAGTCCATGCTCACAGCGTCCGCGGATCAGCCGCCATGACGCGCGCAGCAGGGTGTCGGCGTGGATGTAACTGCGCATCACCAAGGCTGGGTTTTGGACCACGATCGGTCGACCTTCCAGGCCATGCATCAGAAAGTCGCCGAGCGCAAATTTCTCAGGTCGGGTCATGAACCGGCCTGAGGCGGCGAAGACACGAAACACCACGGCTAGGCGTGTGGACGCTATCTGCTCTAGAGCCTGTTCCTCTTGATGCTTGAGCACGGCATAGGGGTTGGATTGCAACAACGATGCGCCGTCTTGGTTTTCGGCATCCTGGGCTGCCCCCGACGACAAGGCCACGACCGGCAGATCTGGATTGGCTTTCAGCACAGCGAGCACTGTTGCCGTGATGTCGCGGTTGAGGTTGACGTAGCGCTGCCAACCCATTGTTTTGACCTTGTCCCGGGTCAGAAACGCCAGGTGCAACAGACCAGACGGTGCTGGGTAAGTGCTGATCGTCTCCAGTGGCAGGGCCTGGATCGGGCCATGGGCACTGCCAAAGTCAACCTGACTTGGGCGCGATGCAAACGGAATGACATCCCGACGCAGCGCCTCCGGCCCGTACGCGAGCTCATAGGCATGGAGGGCGGTGCGACCAAACCAGCCACTGGCACCTGTCAGCAGCAATGGACCGGTCATGCCGATCTTTCAAGCACTTGAAGTAGGTCCAGAGGGCAGGTCAGCTGAACCTCGGCTGAAGCGGTCCTGCCGTAGCCATAGGTCGCCGCCGCAAAGCAGTAACGCGCCTGTGTTGCCGCTTGCTGGTCGCCTGCGGTGTCGCCCACATACCAGTGGCAGGCCACTTGTCGCTGACGCAGCTGGTTCAGGCTGCTGTATTTGTTGAAACAGACCCCGATCTCCGGTGCATGCAGTGAGTCCATGTAGCCAGCGAGCTTGGCTTGATGCAGAACGGCCTGAGCGATGGGGCGGGGTTTTTGGGTCACCACATGCAGCCCATATCCAGCTGCATGCAACCGCTCCAACAGTGTGATCACACCGTCATAGAGATGAAATCGACGCCAGCCTTCGCTGTCGTGATGGCTGCGAAAAGCCTCAAGCACTGCCTGCAGAATGCGCTGGTCTTGCCCGTGTTTCAGGTCTAGAAGTTCTGGCAGGTAATCGCGCAGCGGTGGACCGATGTGGCCTCTAAGGGCGGCTAAAGAGGGTGCCTGAAGCTGCACCTTGCCGCAGGCGTGCTCCAGGGAGCTGTGGATTCCTTCGAGACTGTCGATCAGGGTCCCGTCCAAGTCGAAGGCGATCAACCCATGACAGTTCACTCGGTGCGCCCCCGCTCCAGAATGGTTTTGCGTAGTGCCGGGTTGCTGCTGTAGGGGCCATCGACGTGGTCGATGCTGAGTCGATCATCGGCCTGGATCGCGCGTGTGAGACGTTCACCATTGATCACCTCACGGCATGACAATTGGCCGCGATGCAGGGGGATCGCCAGGTAGAAATCACGCTCGAAGGTCGCTGAATCAAAGATGTAACCCTCAGGTAAATCGCGCCGGGCGTAGATGCCGCGCAGCAACTCGTCGAGGTAGTGGCGTTCTCGATCGGGAATGGGTCTTCGATCCTGGCAGCTGCCACCACACATTTCGACGGCTTTGTGATACGCCTTGAACCAGCTGTCGATCTGATGGGGCAAGGAGCAGTACGGCGAGATCGGAACTCCGTTGTAGTCGATGTCAATGTGTCGTTCCCAGGTGCGGGCGCCCTTGGCATAGCTGAGTAACATCGAGCTGTGCCAATCGCCATGCTCATGGGTCGAAAAGCCGATCACATGATCTGAATACCGCTGCCTGAGATAGTCGAGCTGATTGAGCTCGAGCTCGCCGTCTTCACTTGGATAGAGCGAGACACAGTGGTTGATGGCCAGGGGGATGTCGCGGTTTTCAAAGAAACGGACACAGTCGTCAATGGTTTTTTCCTTGGCTCCTCCTGTTGAGATGATCACCGGACGGCGCAATCGGGCAACGCGTTCGAGCAGGGGCCATGTGGCGATGTCGGAACTGGCAATCTTGATCAGGGGAAGGTCGAACAGTCCGCATAGCTCGACCGAGGCCTCATCGAAAGGTGTCGCCATTGGGATGCAACTGCAGCGACGGATCTCTTCGATCAATGCGCGGAATTCTTCGATGGACAGTTTTGTTGCTTCGGTTTTCTTGATGTATCGCGATTCGGTCAAGCCTTTAAAGGCTGGATGAATGAACGAATCAACATCGCGAAATTGCAGCTTGATCGCTGTACGAACAGCGTTCACCCGGGCCACGGTGGCGAACTCCCGCACAATGCGAAGCCCTCGTTCCAGATCGCCCCAGTGGTTGTTGGCCAGTTCGAGCACGAACAGATTCTCAAACAGGCGTTTGTCTTCAGCCGAAATCATGATCCCTGGCGATCATGGCCTTTGGGGGTATGCCAAGTGCAAGTGTATCCGTGATCGCAGGGCGCAACAGCAGCAATCACGAAGCTTGACCATCATTGCGGCCATGTTGACTTGTCTGCTCCCTTGTCGTCATAGCGGTCGGTTGATCGAGGCAGGAGAGGTATTGCCGCGTCGGCATCGTGTGTTGTCAGCCAATTTCTGAGCTGCTCCAGTTCCTGCGGGTCCAGTGGTGGATGCATGTCGTCTAGGGCGGGGGTGTGAATGCGGCCGTCAATGGCCCTGGACTTGAGCCGTGGTTCAAATTCCTGGGCAGGGTCAAGACGGACGACCCCAACCCGCGGCCCTTGCGCCGCAAGCAGTACGGGTAAGGCATCCAGCAGCTGATCACGCCGTTCCAACTTGGTCACCGGCAGCCCAAAGGCGGCAGCCAGGCAGGCAAAATCGGGAAACGTCACCCCTGAAGCGGGGGATGCTCCGTGTTCGCGGCCGAAAAAGTTGCTCTGGGTCTGGCGGATCGAGAGGTAACCGCCGTTGTCGAGCACCAGCAGACAGAGATCGAGATCACTGGCAGCCAGACTCTGTAGTTCCTGCAGATTCATCATCAGAGAGCCGTCACCGGCCAGAGCCAGCGTGGGCCCCTCCAGGCTCAGTTCGCGAGCTGCCGTGGCGGCACCCAGTGCGGCAGGCAGGTCATAGCCCATGGATGCGCAGCCGCTGTTGCTGAACATGCGTCGTTGGCCTCGCATGCCGAGCAGTTGAAACGGCACGATGCAGGCGGTGGCATCGCCGCAGACCACCTGGGCTGCATCAGGCAAGGCGCGATCCAGGGCGAAGACCAGGTGATAGGGATTGATGCCCGCATCGACGCGTTCGGGGTAGTCGTTCGGGCTTGGTTCCCAGTGTTGTCTGAGACTCTGGCAACGCCTCAGCCACTGTTGACGCGCGTGTGCGGCCGGTTCGAGGCGTTGACGCCACGGCGGTAGTTGTGCCAACAGTGCTGTACAGAAGCGCTCGGCATCGGCCACGATGCCCTGCGTCAGCTCCAGATATGGCTTGCCCAATTCGGCCGGGTCGATGTCGACCATGACGATCCTGGCGAGTGGTGCCAGTGCGCTCCAGTTGTAACTGACCTGGCGAATGTTCAGCCTTGAGCCGATCACCAGCAACAGGTCACAGGCCTGTAGTGCAAGGTTCCCCGCCCGGGTTCCGATGGTTCCCGGACGTCCCACGAACAACGGATGGTCATTGGCAAAGACGTCGTGACTCCAGGCTGTCAGCACCGGCAACTGCAGGGCTTCGGCTAGGGCCTGCGCCGCCGGGATGGCGCCCGAGAGACGCACGCCGGTGCCCAGCAGCAGCAGTGGCCGCTCCGCAGTGGTAAGCCATTGCAATAGCTCCTCCAGCTCAGCCTGTTGGGGTGCGGGGGGGTGGCCGCGCGCCGGCGTTGGCCTCTTCACGGCTGCCTCCAGCTCGGGGCGTTGCTGCCCCTGCAGGTTGACCGGCACTTCCAGCCACACCGGACCCGGGCGACCACTGCAGGCCACTTGCCACAGGGCATCGAGCACCGCGATCGGATCGTCGTCAGGTTGCAACGTCACGAAGCGCTTCACAAATGCAGGCAGAAACTGCTGTGAGCGGGCTTCCTGATCGCCCAGTTGACGCAGCCTCAGCTGGGGACAGGTGTCGACGAGTGTGTCGCTGCGCACCTGTCCGCTGATGACCAGCATCGGAATCGAATCAGTGAAGGCGCCGAATACCCCATTGAGGGCATTGATGGTGCCGGGTCCGGAGGTCACGCACAGCAAGGCTGGTGTGCCGCTGATGCGCGCATAGCCTTCAGCCGCCATGGCACAGGCCTGTTCGTGATGCAGGTAAGTGCACGCCAGACCGGTGGCTTCTCCGAACGCGTCGTTGAGGTGCATCGCGCCTCCACCGGTAACGCTGAAACAGCGCCGAATTCCCAGGGCCACCAGTCGGCGGGCAAGGGCATCCGCCACCCTCATGGCCGTTCCTCCAGAGCGGATCGCAACGCAGCCTGCATCTGCTCGAGCATGGGCTTGGTTAGACCGGGATAGGTCCCCAGAAAGAGGGCCTGCTGCATCAGCAGATCAGCGCCCGGCATGGCTGACCCCACCGATCTGAGCGCATCAGGCCGCTCCTGCGCCAACTGAACAAAGGCCGGTTGGCGTAGCAGATTGCCGCCAAACAGCATGCGTGTGCCGATTTGGGCGTTTTCGAGACTTCGAGCCAGGGCTTCGCGGCTGACTGCTGCTGTCGGTTGGACGCGCATCAGATAGCCGAACCAGCTGGGATCGCTACGGCAGCCCGAGTCATCCCAGGTGAATCCTTGTGGTGTCCATCCTGTGGCGTGGGTGGGCAGGCTGAAGCACAGGTCGGCGCCAAGATCAGCCAAGCCGCGCCGTAAGTGCTGCCAGTTGCGCCGGCGAGCTGCGCCAAAGTCGGGCAAACGTTGGATCTGTTGGCGCCCAATCGCTGCCTGTAGGTCGAGCGGTTTGAGGTTGTAGCCGAAGTGGGAATAGATGTATTTGTGGTCATAGCCGTGCGGCAGTTCTGCCAGCTGCCAGCCGTAGCGCTTGCCACAGGTGTTGTCGCGGCCTGTCGGGCACCAGCAGTCGCGGCCCCAGTCGCGCAGGCTTTCGGCGATTCGGCGCAATCGACCATCAGGCTGCACCACATTCACGGCACCCCCTTCGCCGGTGGTGATGTGGTGGGCGGGAAAGAAGCTCTGGGTGCTCAGGTCTCCCCAGCTGCCGCTGTAGCGCACGACCCGGTCGGGTCCCTCATCCAGCCCTGGGCTGTTGCTGCTGAAGCCGAGCGATTGGGCCAGATGCCGCGGCATTGAGTAGGTGGAGCCGAGGGCATCGCAGTTGTCTTCGATCAACCACAGGTTGTACTTGCGGCAGAACTGCAGGACTGCAGCGATGTCAAACGGGTTGCCGAGGGCATGGGCCACCATCACCGCTCGGGTGCGCCCTGGGGTGTAGGCCGCCTCCAACTGATCCACCCGCAGGTTGGCGGTGACCGGATCGGCATCGACGAACACCGGCACGCAACCGTTCTGCACGATCGGCGCCACGGTCGTGGGGAAGCCTGCCGCGCAGGTGATCACCTCATCGCCGGGCCGCAGTCGCCGCTCGGATGCGATCAGCGGGCTGCCCAGCATGCTCAGTGCGATCAGATTCGCCGAGGAGCCCGAGTTGACCAGCAGGCTGGAGTGCACCCCCAGGAATGCAGCCAGCTCTTGTTCAAAGGTCGCGCCTTCTGCGCCGAGGGTCAGCCAGAAATCGATGCTGGCGCCCACGGCCGCTTCTACCTCTTCTGGGCCGAACACCCGGCCGGCGTAGGGGATTGGGCCACCGTTCCACGACGTGCGATCGGGATGGTCTGCTGGCAAGTGCTGGCGGTGCATCAGCTCAGAACACTGGCGACTGCTGGCAAGGGCCCGTGCTCGGTGCACCGCGGCCAATGCTTTGGCAGTCAGTTGCGCGCCGATCGGCTTCACCAGGG
Organism: uncultured Klebsiella sp.; assembly: GCA_964344095.1. Lineage (GTDB taxonomy): Bacteria > Cyanobacteriota > Cyanobacteriia > PCC-6307 > Cyanobiaceae > RGUW01. The sequence continues at coordinate 2,486 of CAYFMB010000034.1, read as the reverse complement.
ACGCATGGACAGCGATGGCCTGATCAACCCCGACATAGCAAAGTTGTTTCAGGGGTCTAGAACCCTCCTCGAGATCAGCCGCATCCACGCTGACGCTGGCTTGATGGCCACGTTTGCCGCTGACCTTGAGCAGTTGCAGATCACCCTGTGAATCAGGCTCTCCCAGAACCAATGCCGGTCTGTTCTTTGCTGGGGTCTGATTGGTGACAGGCCAGGCGATCGACACAAATCGGCCTCGCCATTGCATCGGACTCACAGCTCGAACAAGTTTTCGGCAACGTCGTCTTCGTTGTCGCGTAGGAACGACGGCATCTGCAGGTCCAGCCAATCACGTCGCGCCTGGAGCACCGTGCTGAGTTCTGCAGCTGTGAACAGCTCGACCTCTTCGCCTTCGGGGAGGGTGTCGACTCCCTGAAGCACCTGCACCGCGTCGCCAAGTCGCTTGATGGTGAGACTCATGAGGCAATGGCGCGCGTCTCGCCGCTGTGTTGGTAAGAGGTTAGGTCTGCCAGACAACAGTCAAGCGCGCTGGAACCTTCATTCACAGCGCGATACCAGCCAACACTGCGAGCCACAGCCTGCTCAAACCCCCAGCGTGGTGTCCAGCCCAGCGTTTGCTTGGCCAGATCGGCGTTCAAGCGCAGCTCGTGGCTTTCAGCCGGTGCCTGAGGATCGGGCCTGGCCTGCCACTGACCGGGCCAGTGGCGCAGGATCTGTTGCACGAGTTCGGCCACGCTGGCGCTGTTGTCGGCAGGTGGACCAAAGTTGAAGGCGTTCTGAGGTGGCGAACAAGTCCAGAGTTGCTCAGCAAGGAGCAGATATCCCGTCAACGGCTCGAGCACGTGTTGCCAGGGACGAATTGCCCACGGTTGACGCACGACAACCGAAGTCTGTGCTTGCAGGGCGCGAATGGTGTCGGGAACGATCCGCTCCTCTGCCCAGTCACCGCCGCCGATCACATTGCCGGCACGGGCGGTGGCCAGCTTCAGCACAGGGTTTTGATGTGGTGCATGACCGCAAAAACTGCTGCGCCAGCTGGCGACGGCTAGTTCCATGGCGGCCTTGCTGCTGCTGTAGGGGTCATGCCCGCCCAGAGGGTCGTCTTCGCGGAAACCTGACGCGCTGGTGCGGTTCTCGTAGACCTTGTCGGTCGTGACCAGGACCGCTGCACAAGGCCTGCAGTACTGCCGCAGAGCCTCCAGCAACTGCACGGTGCCGTTCACGTTGGTTTGCCAGGTGAGCAAAGGGTCGCGATAACCGCGCCGCACCAGCGATTGCGCGGCAAGGTGGAACACCACGTCGGGTTGGCATTGCTCAACCAGCTCCCGCAGCAATCCGGGTTCGTTGAGATTGCCGCAGCGGTGGTTCAAGGATCCGCTACCGGTGCCAGGCACCCGCTCAGAACCGCTCAGCCCCAGTTGCGTAAACAGGTTCGGATTCCCTTCGGGCGGCAGCGACAGACCGGTGACCTCGGCACCAAGCTGCAGCAACCACAGAGCCAGCCAGCTCCCTTTGAAGCCGGTGTGGCCCGTGAGCAGCACGCGGCGGCCGTGCCAGAAGGCCCGCTCGGGAAGGGCGCCTGCAGGCTTCACCACAGTTTCCAGGGGGCTTGGCCCGACGCCCAGAGGTCTTCGAGCTGATTGCGATCGCGCAGGGTATCCATGGCACGCCAGAACCCTTGATGGCGCCAGGCTTTGAGCTCTCTACGCCGGGCCAGCTCGGCCAAGGGCTCAAATTCCCAGGTGGTGTCGTCGCCTTCGATGAATGCGATCACGTCGGGTTCGAGCACGAAGAAGCCGGCATTGATCCAGTTGCCATCGCCGTCTCCCGGAGGCTTTTCGGCGAAGCCTGTGACCACATCCTTGTCAAACGATGCAGCCTCCTCGCCGAGGTTGAGGCATCCATAGCGACCAGGAGGTTGCACCGCGGTGACCGTGGCCAGTCGGCCATGGTTGCGGTGGTAGTCGATGGTGGCTGCGATGTCGACATCGCCAACGCCATCTCCGTAGGTGAGGCAGAACGGCGCGTCGGCGATGTGATGGGCGACGCGCTTGAGACGTCCGCCAGTGGATGTGCTGGCGCCTGTGTCGACGAGGGTGACTCGCCAGGGTTCGGCTTCGCGCCGCAGCACCTCCATCTGGCCGCTGGCCAGATCAAAGGTGACGTCACTGCTGTGCAGAAAGTAATTGGCGAAATATTCCTTGATCACATAGCCCTTGTAGCCGCAGCAGATCACGAAGTCGGTGATGCCGTGGTGGGCGTAGAGCTTGAGCACATGCCACAGGATCGGCTGGCCGCCGATCTCGACCATCGGCTTGGGCCGCAGATGGGTCTCTTCGGCGATACGCGTCCCCAAGCCTCCTGCCAGGATCACGGCCTTCATGGCAACGCATGGCCGCGGACGGCCCATGGCACTGGCAGGACCGTAGGCAGCTGGAGCCATGGCGTCTGCCATGGCTCACGATCCGTTGCTGATTGGCAGCGAT
>CAYFMB010000033.1:9737-12126 GCA_964344095.1 uncultured Klebsiella sp. | reverse complement strand
CAGCCAGCCATCGCCTGCTCTGAGCGGCTTGCCATTGGCAAAGCCAGCCCCTCAACCTCTCTCAGTCTCTACCGATCAAACGGATTACGCGCCCGGCGACAGGGTGAAGATCAACGCCAGTGGTTTTGCCTCTGGCAGCAGCGTTGAGTTCAAGGTCGAGATCGTCACTGATCCTGGAAATGATCGGGTTTTTGGCACTGTCGATGACAAGGTTGATTTGGCTGCAACCAACTTGTTGGCTGCAACACCCTGGTCTGCCACTGATGGCACACCAGCAGACACCAATCCGCGGCCAGGCACTATCGGCACCAGTTGGTTGGTTGATGCTGATGCGTTGAACACGACCTTGCGGCTCACCGCCACCGGCTATGGCCCCGATGCACGGAAAGGCACGGCCGATGACCAGGTGGCGATGATGGCGTTTAAGGATGGTTCAAACAACGCCAGTTCGAATCTGGATCAATGGGCCAATGGACCTCTGGTTAATCCACAGTCAAGCAGCTTCGAATGGCAGAACGGCAACCTCAATGACAATCAAGCGCATTATCTCGAGGGTGAATCTGTTCCTTATCGTGTTGAATTGAAGAGCCTTCTTAATGGCGCTACTTATTATTTGACGATTGCATGGGATACCACAGAAGGTGGCCGTCATGCACTCGATTACCTCACGACTTGGAATCGTTCTTTCCCCCTCGATTCAGCACCTGACTATCCCAAGCCTCTGCAGAGTCCTCCTCCCAACTCTGGCTTCCAATTTGCTCCAATTAACCCTCCGCCGTTGAATCAATTATTGATTCCGATTGATCCGCTGGTGAAGGCAGGGCGTGATGGCATCCCAGGCACTACGGATGACATCACTCAGGCCTCGGGGTCGTTATCGTTGTTTGGCGGCGAGCTGATTGGGTATCTTGTCGACGATGTGAATGGCATTGTGGGAGATGCCAATGACATCGTCTGGACGCCCGGTGATACGACCAACCCGTATCGAATCAGTGGCAACTATGGGAGCTCCAGTCAGACCCAGCTGACCGTCATTTTCAAGTACACAGGAACAACCGATAAAGATGCCGTTCTGGCATGGGGTGGTCACATTGCCAGTCGTGCTGATTGGGGACCAGGTTCCTCTGCAGGAGCTATTAGTGGCTCGCCCTATCACATGCGGCTTCAGAAGCCATTACCACCGATTGATAATCCAGTCGCGAGTGGTTTCTATAGTCCTAATGACAGTACTGCCGCGACAGGTCAGCAGGATCGCTCCTTGAGTTCAGCTGTGGTTGTGATCCCAGCTTCGATCAAGGTTGTTAAAGATGCAATTCCTAATAGCACGACAACTGTCTTCGATTATGAGTTCATGCGCCCTGCCAACACAGTTGATGTGATTGATGGCAGGCTTGATTTGACCGGAGATCTGAAGGTTGATGCGAAGGACGATGGTCGTTTTGTTGTTGGCGGCACCACGTATACGATTGAGGATGGCTTTGTCACCAGCGGACAGACAGCGATCAATGGCTATACGATTCTTTATTCTGGAGCTCAAGGATCCATCAATGTAAATACAGCTGGTGAGCCTCCTGCGGCAATTACTATTGCTGATGACCTCAGCAATTTTGCAGGTGTCGGTACTGTTCCATTTACACTGACGGATGATGGTAGTGCTGCCAATACCAGGGTATTTGATGGCTTGGTTGATTTTGTTCCCGGCTATCAAGTGAAGGAGTTGACTGAGCCTGGGTGGAATTTGACCAATGTCACAACGGTTAATCTTGATATCAACGGTGTCACTACAACAGACACGGGTGCGCTCAACCCGACTGTAGTTACCTTGAATGAGGGCGATAGCTGGACGGTCACGTACACCAACCAGCCGGCGCCACCTGTGACGGTCCCATTTCAGGCCAATAAATTCGCGGATCTCAATGCTGACGCCATCTGGACTAAGCCCACTGAACCAGGCCTTGCGAACTGGTACATCTATGTTTATGGCGATACTTCTGCTGTCAAGGGTCAACTAGATGAGGCCGAATTTAACGATGCCAATATCGTTAATGATCCCAATGTTCCTACAGGAACCGGCGGCAACCTGGGTCCAATCGCTCTGTCTACAGGAGTGGGTGGTGCAGCAGCTTCCTATATTGTTGTCGAGAAGACGCAAGCTGCGTATATTCAAAGCGCCCCAGCTGGGTTTGATGTTGTTAATTTTGCCTCAGATCAGATTGGGCAGCTTGGCTATGCCGTAACGATTAGTGATTTGAATAACAACGGACTCGTTACGGTCGTTATTAATGGCGTGACCTATGGCGAAGGCGGCGCGCCGATAGAATCGATGCCCGCTTTTGATTTTGGGAATTATCAGAATGCAACGAAGAGCGGAACGAAGTTTAATGATTTA
>CAYFMB010000033.1:0-9637 GCA_964344095.1 uncultured Klebsiella sp. | reverse complement strand
ATGCGAACGGAAATTATGCGTTCAATGTGAAGCCAGGAAGGTATACGGTGAGTGAAGTCCAACAAGATGGTTGGATCCAAACAGCACCAGATACTGGCATCACAGGTGACCAAGATGGCGATCCCTTGGTTGATGGTGATTGGGATATTGTGTTGAAATCAGGGCAGGTGGATGCGGATAACAACTTTGGCAACCGCCGCATTGGTGAGTGTGGTTGGACTCCCGGTAAGTGGGCCGGCGGCAGTTTGAATGACTCGGTCGGTAGGACGGGTCAGTGGATTAGTGTGTGGGATGGTATTTCAAATGATCCTAGGCAGCTGCCGCAACTCAGTCAACGAGCGCAACTCGCGGGAGACGTCTTGCTCGTTGATTCTGTGCGAGCTCGGCAGATCGTCGAGAAGCGGACCCAAGGTTATGCCGGTGCTACTAGTGGAACGTCGATGCCTGATTTGGCAATCGGTGTCGAAGGTTCGCTTGCAGATTGGAATGCGGACGGAAAATATGACCAGTTGTGGTACAGCGGCGAGGATGCTCGTACGATTATTAATGTCGGCGGCCTGAGTGGTGATAAGTATGGGGACCTGTCAAGAAAAACGGTGGCTTATCTGTTGAACGTGCTTGGGCAGCCGAATTATGTGGCCGCGCCGGAGATGCAGGGTGCTATTTACAATTGGCTTTTTTACTACGGTTACAACACGGCAAATAACTTTAAGACGAATGGAGCGACTGCAGGTCAGGGTAGAGGCATCCTTTCCAGTCTCGGCAACCCAGACAATTCCGCTGGTGATCTTGCTGGCAATCAGGACAGTGATTTTGTGATTAATTACAAAACCACTGGTGGAATCAATGCTTTTGGTATTGGCAAGGCTGGTGGTTTTGGTTGGGATGGAAAGTTCAGTCTGAAGTCAAGTGGTGCAGCATGGAATGGAGCCGCTAAGTCTGATACCAATGGCGATCGTGTGATTGATTATCGTGATTACTTTACTGAGAAAACTGGCGTGATCAAGAATGGTGTTTCTACTGTGAAGGAGACCAGGATTTACTCTGGCAAGTGGATTTTTGAGGTCTTGTCTGCGCAATTTGATGATGCCTGCAATCTTGCGCTCTCGCTCGATGGTTCTACTGCCTACGCGAGGAAGGGGATGAGCGGACCTGCGTTGGAGATGACTCCTGCGCGCAACTTGATGAACTGGGATCCAAGCATGCAGTTGTTTGCGCAATGACAATCTGGGGCTTGAGCTTGTTGATGCTTCAGTGACAGAGCACGAGGAAAAGGCGGCCTTAGGGCCGCCTTTTTATTGTTTCTCGCGTTGTTGTGGATGCCTTCATTCGGGATTCGTTTTGGTCTTCTTTGTGCTTAGGCTTGGTTTGCTGCGAGTCACCAGCTGGTCGGCGGGTTGCTGAATGTCATGGGTTTGACCACGTTGCCAAGACCATAGGGTCCAAGGGCTTCGCTCAATGGCGATGTCTGTTCCTGGTTGATCGAGGCGATTGGTGTCAGGCTTGTTCTGCTGAACAATTCGGCATGGTTGCTTCGCCCTCCGCTCACGAGCGTTGTGTTTTGTCCTAGCCCTGGCTGTTGGGGCGTTGGGCTGTTGCTCGCGGTGCGGTTTTCTCGATTGCAGGCCAGCCCGGTGAGAGAGTCCCGTTTCTGTGAAGTCGAAGTCATCAGCAATGTTTGCTGGTCGAGAGCCACTTCCGTGCTGAGCATTGCCTTGGCCTTGCGCTTTTGACCGTTGCCCCCTGAGATGATGTCATCATTGAGAATCGTGACCCTCGCTTGGCTCGTGGTCAATGTGGCACCACTGACATTGGATAGATTGACCAGGAAGCTTTCATCGGCTTCTGCTGTTCCATCGGCTACTACATTGATTGCAATAGATCCGCTGGTGAGGCCAGGTGCAATGTGTAATGTGCCGCTTGTTGCCGCATAGTCAGTGCCACTTCCGCTGGAGACTGCGGTGTCGTCAACGGTGCGGTAGTCAACGCTGATGTCACTGCTTGATGGGGCATCGAGCAGAACCTGCAACACGAATGTCGTGCTGCTGCTACCCGTCCCTTCGGCTTGGCTGAGATTGGCCGCGCTGAGTTTGGGCGTTGGACTGGAGGTGGATCCACTCCCCGCTGAATCAACAGCATTGGTGATTGTCCCGCTGATCCAGTAATTGCCGATACTGCCGAAATCGGTATATCCGGTAGGGGGGCTTGTGGTGGGATCACCGAAGCCAACACCATCCAGTTTCAGGTAGTAGGTGGATGCACTAAGTCCCTGGATGGCTAGGCGGGTGGCCAGGCCTGGGTCATTGGAACGGCCCAGCAGTGCCCCTTGGTTGTTGTAGAGCTCGACGGCCAGATCGAGGTTGGCCGTATGGTCAGAGTACGGTGTTGCTGTGTTGGTGTCACTCGCCGGCGCAACGATTGCTGTTGTGTTCCCTCCCCAGGCGCTATCGGTATCCACCTGTGCGGCGTACCAATAGGGATCAAAGGTCAGACTCAGGTCTCCGCTGGCGAGAAGCTGGAATGAGAACCAATCGCTATCAAGACGTGTTTCGATCGTTCCGTATTGTGCTGCATTTCCGGCATTGACAATCAGCGGTGCTGCTGTGGCCATGCTGTTGCCGATCAGGTCTGATTGATAGCCAAAGCCGTTGTAGCCTGTGATAACGGCAAGATCATCGGCGCCTTTGCCATAATTGGCCGTGCTGCCCTTGTTGTTGCTGTCTGTGTATGTGCCATCGTCCCAAGTTGTCACGGATCGATTGTAGCTGGCCCCCATAATCGGAGCCCAGCCTGTTTCCCCGCTGCCATGGCCGGTGTAGTACTCATACAGTGAAGTTCCGTCGTGCGACAGGCCTAACGTGTGTCCAACTTCGTGGCTGAGCGCTTCTGCAGCCCCGACGATCGTGGCGTTGTAAACGAACGCAGGTATGTCTTGGCCTGAGTTGAAGCTGCTCACGAAGGCGATACCACCTGCTCCAGATGACGACGGCCCATAACTGGTGACGACCGCTCGGATGCCGTAGTTCGCATCGGTACTACTGCTTTTGTAGAGCCAGTCATCCGGAGGTGCTTGCGTGGTTACATCCACGTCGAACGGGGCGTAGTCAGAGGCCACGCGTTGCCAGATCTGTTGAATGTTGCTGAGTTCCGTTGCGCTGAAAACAGATGGATTGCCATCGATGTCATAGGCCGGTGAATAAAATGACGAGCCCATGGTGCTGGTGTTCCAGCTGGTCCCAGTTGTGGTATGGCCATCAAAATCCAGGTAGATGACCTTGCTCGCTGTGGGATCCGAGTGCAGCCGAAAGGTGAAGCTCGGATCTAGCAACGGTGTTGCAGAGACCTGTTGACTGCTCGCATCCAGCCCCAGCGTTTTTTCGGATGGGAGTTCTGCGCAGATCTCAGCGGAGTCAAAGCTCGGCTGCCGAATGACTGCTGTTTTTGTGGTGTTTGAGTCAATGCTTTTTGCGGTGCTCGCCAGCAGAGAGGTGGCGCGAACCTCCGTCGCTTGCTTTCGCTCCGGTTGGGCTGCATCGTTGGCGCTCAGCGCTGGCACAGCGGCTGAGTGAACGACAGGGGTCTGCCAAGGAGTTGCGTCGGATTGCTCAGGGGCCCAAAGGGAACGGAGCAGTGAACGGTTGCCGGGGCGGGCCATGGTTGGAACCCGCCGCGGGGCGGGTGGTGTCGCTCCGCTCAACCTCCGATCTGCTGCACATGAGCGTCAAAGTGCCAGTGGCTCTGCTGCATGTGTGCATCGGTTGTGCCGCGCCCCAAAGCGCCTGCGCCCCGGCCGATGAGGGCCGCAGACCCCCGGCACTGCCGGCTTCGAACTCAGGTAAACGCGTTTACCGGGGCCTGCCACCATCGGTTGGCCTCGACGCCGTAAGGCCAGCAAAAAGCCGGGGTGATGCCCCGGCTGATGCGACCGCTGGCCGCCGTCGTCTGTGATGCGGCAGCTGGCTCAGTAGCCGCCGCCCTGATCGCCGTGCTCGCCGCCGTGATCAGTGCCAGCGTCGCCGTCGTTGGGATTGCCTTCGACCTCTTCGTTCATGGTCTGGCGCAGGCGGGCTCCATAGGCTTGCCGCGCTGCTTGCAGATGACGCACCTGGAACTGCAGGGTGCCGAGCTCCTGGTCGAGCCGGACCATGTCCTGCAGCAGCAGCTGCGCGGTGCGCGGCAGTTCGTCGAACTCGTAGTCGCGGTTGTTGAAATTCAGGCGCAGGTTGGGCTGGGGTGCCGTGGTCGTCGTCATGGCTCAAGGTCAAGCGAGGTGTTGCCGGTGCGACGGTGTGCCGGTGATGGCGCTCCGGCTGGCCGACCCTTTCTCCTAGTCACCCCATGGGTCGTCACGCCTGGCCAGCCACTTTTGCGGCGTTGCTGCTGCAAACGCGCCTGGTTGTGTGGCGGCTTCAGCAGAGTCCCTGCAGCACTGCCAAGGCATGGAGAGCCGGCCTGCATGCACGCCCAGGGGCAGTGGATCAGTTCGAGGCCTTGGGCGCATCTCTGGTGGTTGGAAGACGATCGTGCGCTTTGCCGCCTGCTGGCCGATCGCCTGCGCGCCTGCGGCTGGCAACTGACGCTGTTTCATCAGGTCAAAGGGCTGCGCAAGGCCTTGCAGCATGAGCAGCCCGATCTGCTGCTGCTCGATCGGCTGATGCCCGGGGTTGATGCCGTCACCCTGCTGCAGCAACTGCGGGTTGAGGGTTACCACTTTCCGGTGCTGGTGCTCTCGGCGCTGGGCCTACCCGAACAACGCATCGAGGGTCTCGCGCTGGGGGCCAACGACTATCTGAGCAAGCCGTTTCGCTTCAAAGAGTTGATCTGGCGGATTGAACGTCTACTGCAGACCTTGCCGCCGCGTCTGCTGCTGCCCCGCGGCCAGCCCCCCCTGGCGGTGGGGCCGCTGACGTTGACCCTGGAGCCCCAGGCGGGTCGCCTGCAAACGGCGACTGGAGCGGGGGCCGCCCTGAGTCGCGGCGATACCGCGCTGCTGCTGGCATTGCTCGAGGATCCGGGTGCGGTGCTCAGCCGTGAGGCGCTGGCCTGGGTCACCGGCTCACAGGTTGACGTGGCGAGCAGCCGCAGCCTGGACGTTCGTTTGTCACGGCTGCGGCGCCGTTTGCGGCAGCTCTCCGATGGTGCGGTCAGCATCGAAGCGGTGCGTGGTCAGGGCTATCGCCTCACCTTGCCGCAGGCAGGAGCTGCGGCGGCCCTGCTGCCTCTGGGGCAGGCGCAGCCGCTGGTTTGGCTGTTGCTGGGTGCTGGCCTGGTCTGGGGACTGTGGCGGGCTTGGCGTTGGCTGCGTTGCCGCGGCGCCAGGTCAGGCCGTGGACCCCACAGCCAGCTGCGCGCCCGGGTGATGGCGTTGGTTCACGACCAGCGGGCGCCGTTGACGCGTCTATGGCTCCGCCTTGAGGAGTTGGAGCCCGACCAAGCTCCCGGACAGGAACAGCTCGAGGCTCTGGTCCACGACCTCGAGTTGTTGCGCCTGTTGCAGCTTCAGCTGGCGCAGGTGGCCTGGGAGCCGGCGACGACAGCGCGGCCACAGCCGGTCGATCTGCATCGCCTCTGCCGGCGGGTTGTGCGGCATTACCGACCTGGCCTGGTCAAGCTGGCCGTGCCAGCGCTGACGCTGCAGCTGGAGCCTGATCTGCTGCAGCGGGTGCTGCACAACCTGGTCGACAATGCGCTCGAGCACGGCAACCCACCGGTGCTGATCAGTGCCCGCGCTGCACCATCTGGTGTCGCCATCGAGGTGCAGGATCGCGGACAGGGGCGTGCCGTCGTCCCTGGCACGGGGGCCAACGGTTTGTCGCAGCGGGGGTTGGGCCTGGCCCTGGCCCTGAGCTTTTGCCGGCGTCATGGTGGCCGGCTTGAGCTGGTGCCCACCCGCTTTGGTGGGCTGCTGGTGCGGCTGCAGCTCGAGACCAACGGCAGCGACACCTCAGCTACCTGACCCCGCTTCACACTCCGTTACGAGAGAATGGCTTGATCTGCCTTGGCCCCATGACCGTTGCCCCCAGCGTTGCCTCTGGCTACGACCGCGCCGACTGGGCCAGCGCCTTTCGCAACGTGGGTGTGGAGCTCGATGGTGTGGAGCTCACGGCGGCCCGGGGCAGTATTCCGCCGCAGCTGAGCGGCACGCTCTACCGCAACGGGCCCGGGCGCCTCGAGCGCGGCGGTCAGTGGGTGCATCACCCCTTTGATGGTGACGGCATGATTACGGCGCTGCGCTTCGCGGGTGGCAAGGCCACACTGCGCAACCGCTTTGTGCGCACCGAAGGCTGGTTGGCTGAAGAGCAGGCGGGCCGCTTTGTCTACCGCGGTGTCTTCGGCACCCAGAAGCCCGGTGGCGTGACGGCAAACGCGTTTGACCTCAGGCTCAAGAACATCGCTAACACCCATGTGGTGCGCCTGGGTGATCAGCTGCTGGCCCTATGGGAGGCGGCCGAACCCCACGCCCTCGACCCCGACACCCTCGAGACCCGTGGCCTCAGCCGGCTGGGTGGTCTGCTGAAGAAGGGTGAGGCGTTCAGTGCCCATCCGCGCTTTGAGCCCGGACACCAAGGCAACGCCCCCCGCATGGTCACTTTTGGCGTCAAGGCGGGCCCCAGCAGCACTGTGCGGCTCATGGAGTTCGATACGGACAGCGGCCGTCTGATCGCTGAACGCCGCGACAGCTTCAAGGGCTTTGCCTTTTTGCATGACTTTGCGATCACCCCCAACTGGGCGGTCTTTTTGCAGAACGCCGTCGCGTTCAACCCCCTGCCCTACGTCATGGGTCAAAAGGGTGCGGCCCAGTGCCTGGCCTCCAAGCCGGGCGAAGCGGGTCAGTTCTGGCTGATCCCGCGGCCGGGTCGTCAAGGCGCTGCTGGCCGCCCCATTCAGGTGCCGGCACCAGAGGGCTTTGTGTTTCATCACCTCAACGCCTTTGAAGACGAGGCCAGTGGCGAATTGGTGGTGGATTCGATCTTCTATGACGACTTCCCCTCGATCGGACCGGAGACCGATTTCAGGGAGATCGATTTCGACACCATCCCCGCGGGGCGGTTGCAGCGCTGCCGCATCAACCCGGCCACCGGTGCCGTGAGCACCGAGCTGCTCGAGCAGCGTTGCTGCGAGTTTGCGATGGTGAACCCCGACCGTCAGGGTCTGCCTGCCCGCTATGCCTGGATGGCGGTGGCCGGCCGCGAGCGCGGCAACGACCCGCTGCAGGCGATCGAAAAGCTCGATCTGGTGGGCGGCCAGCGCCACGTGTGGAGCGCCGCACCGCGGGGTTTTGTCAGCGAGCCGATCATGGTGCCCAAGCCAGACGCTGCAGCCGAAGACGACGGCTGGGTGCTGGTGCCCGTGTGGAACGGCGCCCGCTGCGCCAGCGATCTGGTCATCCTCAACGCCTCAGATCTGAGCGAGCAAGCGGTGGTGGAGCTGCCGTTGGCAATCCCCTATGGCTTGCATGGCAGCTGGGCGGCCAGCTGAGGCAGCAGCAGCTCGAGGGCGCGGCCGCGATGGCCCAGGCGGCCCTTGAGGTCTTTGTCCATTTCGGCAAAGGTCAGCCCCGCCTCGGGCACCAAGAAAACCGGGTCGTAGCCAAAACCGCCTTCGCCGCGGGGTGCCTCGAGGATCAGGCCTGGGCAGTGGCCTTCGACCTCGATCACCACCTCGCCGGCGGGGTTGGCCACGGCCAGCGCAGCCGTGAAGTGGGCGCTGCGGTCGGTCGCTCCCTGCAGTTCGTGCAGCAGCCGTGCGATCCGTGCGGCATCGCTATCGGCGTAGCGGGCCGAATGCACCCCCGGCGCCCCGCCCAGGGCGGCCACGCTGAGGCCTGAGTCGTCGGCCAGGGCCCACTGGCCCGTGGCGATGGCCACGGCCACCGCTTTGAGTCGGGCGTTGGCAGCAAAGGTGTTGCCGGTTTCTTCGATCTCGAGCCCAACGGGCATGGGCTCGATTTGCAGGTTCAGGTGGGCTAGCAGTTGACCAAATTCGCGGATTTTGCCTGGGTTGCCACTGGCGATCACCAGGACGGCTGAAGCTGTTTCGGCTGATTCAGGCGGCATTGAACCAGGTCAGAATGCTGTTGCCCGGATTCGTCACCCCTTCAAACACGCTGCTGAGGAAGGTGCCGCGATGGGTTGCCGCTAACCCCATGTCAAAGCCAGCACTGAGGTTGCTGCCTTTGGCTTGCTGGAAAGCAACCGGTTGGTTGACTCCATTGGTTGGCGGCACGATGGTGTCGCCACTCCCCCCGTAGAAGCGTGTTGGCCATTTGTATTTGTCTTGGAGTGCTGTGTTGGCGGTGACTTGTTTGTAAAACTCGCCGCGTTTGGCGTTGAAATCAACGAGAAATGATTTGTTCAACATGTCTTTCGCTTTGACTGGCAAGCCGAGGAGGCCTTGGCCTTTTGGTGGCTCGGGAACTTTCGACCAATCAATTTGTTTGTTATAGATCTTGTTGGCGGTATCCAGGTATTTGGGGCCGATTGCCGCCTTCATCAGGTCTTTGATTCCGTAGTACTTCTCGTAGGCTCCGATGGCTAGGGGAACACAGGCGGTCAGCCAATTGGGTGTGCCCGGATAATCGTTGAACCAGTACGAGATGGTTTTGGCGACATCCACTGGGGCAGACGCTTGTGCTTGCTTGTGGACAATGACGCCATCGTTTTGCAGGGCGTTGCCCAGCCAAGCCGTATTGAGCCCTCCTTGCGACCAGCCATTCAGCACAAGTTTGCTGATCGGATTGCCGCTCGTGTTGGGCATCAGCTCTTTGATCACGGCTGTTGCGCCAGTGATCATGTCCTTGGTGGTCTGGATGGTGGCGCCTTTGACGGCGTAGGCCTGGGTTTCTGTTGAAATGCCATTGCCGATGTAGTCGGCAGCGGCTAGGGCGTAGCCGTTGCCTGCAAAACGAACGGCGTTGAATAGGGTCTCGGCGCTGGCTGGGATGCCGGTGGGGCCGCGCACCACCTTGCTGTTTTGAATCAAAAATGATGGTGCGTCGTAGGGGGTCAAGATCGTTCCGTGCTGCCAAGAGAGCAGGGGGATGGATGGCGTCTTGCTCTTGTTGTCCTGCTTCGCAGGCAGTACGGGAACGGCCAGCAGGCCAGAGACCGTGTAAGTCTTTTTGTTCTCAGGAATCGTTGTGTTGTAGATCAGTCGATAAAAGTCAACCGGGTTTTTGGCGCCGAGATTGCTGCTAAAAGGTGCGGCCGCTCTGTTGCCCTTGTCGTCAATCTCGTTGAACAAGTTATATAGATTGGTTTTCTTTTTGCTGATTGGGTCGTCGACAACGTTGCTGCTAAGAGCCTGGTTGAGTTGCTCAGCGCTCAGTCTGCCGAGGGGCTCATAGCTGACAGTCCCTAGGCCTTTGACGGTAATGCTTTTGCTGGCTTGGCTCATGATTGGCACTGGAGCGATGGTTTCCTGTCAGAGGAAGGTCTTGTTCTGATTCTTGCTCGCCCTGCTGATGTTGTCAGCGTGAGTTTTTGCCCCCGGCATGTGCCTCAATCGTCAGAGAGGGCGAAAGCTTTGGCCCAGCCCAGCACCTCGGCCACACGCTCGGCGCTGGGGGCTTCGCAGTAGAGGCGCAGCAGCGGTTCGGTGCCCGAAAAGCGCAGCATCAGCCAGTGGCTGGGGCCCA
>CAYFMB010000032.1:0-12802 GCA_964344095.1 uncultured Klebsiella sp. | reverse complement strand
CGGGTCGAAATCGCCCTCACCTATGTGTATGGCATCGGCCTGACCAGAGCCCAGAAGATTCTTGCCAAGACTGGCGTGAATCCCGACACTCGCGTCAAGGACCTCAGCGACGCCGACGTGCAGAAACTGCGTGGCGCTGCCGAGGGTTACACCCTTGAAGGTGACCTGCGACGCCAGGAGGGCATGGCCCTCAAGCGGCTACAGGACATCGGCTGCGTGCGCGGTCGTCGTCACCGTCTCGGGCTGCCTGTGCGCGGACAACGCACCCGCACCAATGCCCGCACCCGCCGCGGCGCACGCAAGACCGTGGCCGGCAAGAAGAAGTAAGTCACCGCGGGGGGCTACTGCTTCGGTTCCCCACCAGGACTTCACCGCTCTGCCGCCGCCGGGCCAACTGCCCGCAGGGCGTCACCAGAGCGATTCCCGTTTCCCTGATCACCTCCTGCCCCCGGCAGGCCTTTTCCCATGGCCAAACCAGCCAAAAAGACCGGCGCTAAAAAGACCAAACGCAACGTGCCCAACGGTGTTGCGCACATCCAGAGCACCTTCAACAACACCATCGTGTCGATCACGGACACCGCTGGTGAGGTGATCAGCTGGAGCTCTGCTGGTGCCAGCGGCTTTAAAGGTGCCCGAAAGGGAACCCCCTTTGCAGCCCAGACCGCTGCTGAGGCTGCTGCCCGTCGTGCCCTCGAGCAGGGCATGCGTCAGATCGAAGTGCTGGTTCGCGGTCCCGGTTCGGGCCGTGAAACCGCCATTCGCGCCCTGCAGGTGGCCGGGCTGGAGATCACCCTGATCCGCGATGTGACTCCGCTGCCCCACAACGGCTGCCGCCGCGCCAAGCGTCGTCGCGTCTGAGCCACAGCGACGACCCAGGCCCTCGGGCGTATCCGACCTTTCCTTTCTTCTGACCGTGCTGCAGTACCAAATCGATCGCATCGAGCACCAGGTCGCTGCCGACCGTTCCCAGACCGGTGTGTTCCTGATCGGCCCGCTGGAGCGTGGTCAGGCCACCACCCTGGGCAACGCCCTGCGCCGTGTTCTGATCGGCGGCCTTGAAGGCAGTGCCATTACGGCTGTGCGCATCGCCGGCGTTAATCACGAGTACGCCACCGTTCCTGGCGTTCGCGAAGACGTGCTGGACATCCTGCTCAACTGCAAGGAAGTGTCCGTCAACAGCCGCAGCCGCGAGCTCGAGATCGGTCGCCTGGTGGTGAACGGTCCAGCCACCGTGACTGCTTCCGATCTGCAATTCTCCTCGCAAGTTCAGGTGATCGACGGCGACCGTCCGATCGCGACCGTCGCGAAGGGCCACAGCCTCGAGATGGAGGTGCATGTCGAGCGCGGCATCGGCTATCGCCCCGTCGACCGCCACACCGAGGACACCAGCGCCATCGACCTGCTCCAGATCGATGCGGTGTTTCGCCCGGTCAAGCGCGTCAACTACAGCGTTGACGAAACCGCAGTGGGCGAAGGTGGTTCGGCGCGTGAGCGCCTGCGCCTTGAGATCGAGACCAATGGCAGCATCTCTCCGGACGATGCCATGGCTCAGTCGGCCAATCAGCTGATTGCTCTGTTCCAGCCCCTCGCCACCCTGACCATGGTGGATGAGCCAGGCCTGGAACCCGAACCCTCTGCTGAAGCGCAGATTCCGCTCGAGGAACTGAATTTGTCGGTGCGGGCTTACAACTGCCTGAAGCGTGCCCAGGTCAACTCCGTGTCCGACCTGATGGGCTTCAGCTACGAAGATCTGCTGGAGATCAAAAACTTCGGCTCCAAGTCGGCCGATGAGGTGATCGAAGCGCTCGAGCGGATCGGCATCACCCTGCCCCAAAGCCGCACCAGCGCCTGAGCCTCTCTCCTGACGACCCGATTCCCAGCCACTTTCTGAAATCATGAGACACCAGTGCCGAGTTCCACAGCTGGGACGCCCCGCTGACCAACGCAAAGCGATGCTGCGCGGGTTGACCACTCAGCTGATTCGCGAAGGTCGCGTCACCACCACCAAGGCGCGAGCCAAGGCCCTGCGCGACGAAGCCGAGCGCATGATCACCCTGGCCAAAGATGGAACCCTGGCCGCCCGACGCCGCGCTCTCGGCTACATCTACGACAAGCAGCTGGTTCACTCACTGTTCGATAAGGCACAGGAGCGCTACGGCGACCGCAACGGCGGTTACACCCGCATTATTCGCACGGTGCCCCGTCGCGGCGACAATGCCGAGATGGCAATCATCGAACTGGTCTGAGTCGGGCTCAAGGGCCTTGCGCCGCATCGCCCTCTGCCTTCAGTACGACGGCTCGGCCTACAACGGCTGGCAGCGTCAGCAGAACGCACCCAGCGTGCAACAGACCCTCGAAGAGGCCCTGCAGGACTTGGATCCTGCAGGGCCTGGTTTGTGTGTAGCCGCCGGACGCACCGACACGGGCGTGCATGCGGCCGGCCAGGTGGTGCATTTCGATGCCGCCGGGCCGATCCCGGCCATGCGCTGGCCCAAGGCCCTCAACGGGCGCCTGCCAGCGAACATTCGTGTGCGTGCTGCCAGAGAGGTACCACCCAATTGGCATGCCTGCTTCAGTGCGTGCTATCGCCGCTACCGATACACGCTGTACAACGGCCGACTGCCGAACCTGTTTCTGGCGCCCTGGAGCTGGCACCGCTACGAGCTACCGATCAATGAATCGCGCATGCGCGCTGTGCTCGAGTCGATGCTGGGCGAGCACGACTTCTCGGCCTTCATGCGAGCCGGTAGCCGCCGTGCGCATGGGCGCACAACCTTGCAGGAGGTGCTGGTCGAGCGTCAGGGCGATCTGATCAGCGTCGAGCTCCAGGCCAGCGGCTTTCTCTATGGCATGGTGCGATTGCTCATGGGCCAACTGGTGGCCGTGGCCGAAGGCCAACTTGAGGCAGAACGGTTGCTCGAACGCTGGCGCGGGAAGCAGCGGGATCTGATTCGCCATGCCGCCCCGGCTCAGGGCCTGTGCCTGCTGCGGGTGGGCTACTCCGAGCCCGTGTTTAACAAGGCCCAGTGGTACGATGCTCAACCGCGGTATTGCCTGAGCATTTCAGATCCGCCAGCAGATCGGCCACCGTGATGGTTGCCGTCTGATCTGGATCTGAACCCAGCCGGCACTGCCGCCTCAGAACAGCCTCCCAAGGCTCCCTCAGGGCCCTCTTGCCATGCCATCGCGGCTGGCCGAGTGCCCTGATCCGGCCGGAAGGTAAGGTCACTGAATCCCGTTGCCCGCTGGTCCAGCCTGCGGTCACCAAACCCGATCACCGGCCCGGCCGTCTCCGGAGCACATCCCGGCGTCATGAACAAGACCCCCCTACCGTCCACCGAAACCCTGGAGCGCCAGTGGTATGTGGTGGATGCCGAGAATCAGACCCTTGGCCGTTTGGCCACCGAAGTGGCGTCTGTGCTGCGCGGCAAAAACAAGCCGACTTACACCCCCCACCTCGACACCGGTGACTTCGTCATCGTGATCAACGCCGACAAGGTGAGGGTGAGCGGCAACAAGCCAACCCAGAAGCTCTACCGGCGCCATTCGGGTCGTCCCGGTGGCATGAAGACGGAGACCTTCGCCCACCTGCAGGCCCGTCTGCCCGAGCGCATCGTCGAGAAGGCCATCAAGGGCATGCTCCCCCACAACGCCCTTGGTCGTCAGCTGTTCCGCAAGCTGAAGGTCTACAAGGGTTCCGAGCATCCCCACGGCGCCCAGCAGCCCACCGTTCTCGCCCTCAACCCCTCCGCCTCCGCCCAATGAGCTCCAACACCGTCGTTTACTGGGGTACCGGTCGCCGCAAGACCGCTGTGGCACGGGTGCGGTTGGTTCCCGGCAGCGGCACCGTCACGATCAACGGCCGTCCCGGTGACAACTACCTGAACTACAACCCCGTCTACTTGGCTGCCGTGAAGGCACCCTTGCAGACCCTGGGCCTCGCCACCGAATACGACCTGCTGGTCAACGTCAAGGGCGGTGGGCTCACCGGTCAGGCTGATGCCATTAAGCAGGGCGCAGCCCGCGCGCTCTGCGAACTGTCGGCTGACAACCGCAAGCCGCTGAAAACGGAAGGTCACCTGAGCCGCGACCCACGCGCCAAGGAGCGTCGCAAGTACGGCCTCAAGAAAGCCCGTAAAGCTCCTCAGTTCTCCAAGCGCTGATCCACAGCGATCGCTGCGCCGTTCTGTACGCGTCTCTACTCGCCATGCCCAAGGCCGACATTCACCCCACCTGGTATCCCGATGCCAAGGTGATCTGCAACGGAGAGGTGGTCATGACCACTGGCTCCACCCAGTCCGAAATCCACGTCGACGTTTGGAGCGGCAACCACCCCTTCTACACCGGAACCCAAAAAATTCTGGACACCGAAGGGCGGGTGGATCGTTTCATGCGCAAGTACGGCATGGGCGGTGCCGATTCATCTGCCGCCGCCAAAACAGCAGCTCCTGCTGCGGCCGAGGAGGCCAGCGCTAAGGCCTGAGCCAACCGCTCTGAGCCTGGCTGAGCCACGTCTTGGACTCACAACGCCTTGACGAGCAGCTCAACGCTGCTCGTCGCACATTTGAAACGCTGGAGACCCAGCTGGCTGACCCAGCTGTGGCCGCCAATCCTGTCCAGCTGCAGAGCCTGGCCCGCGAGCGGGCCAGGCTTGAGCCACTGGTGAACGACCAGCAGCAGCTGCAGCGCTACCGCAGCGAGCTCGAGGAGACCCGCGCTCTGCTCAAGGAGCACCGGGGCGACCCTGCCATGGAAGAGCTCGCTAGCGAAGAGCTTGAGCGGCTCAGCAATGCCATCAGCGCACTCGAAGAACGACTCACCCTGGCGCTGCTGCCCCGCGACCCGCGCGACGAGAGGAGCGTCATGCTCGAAATCAGAGCCGGCGCCGGCGGCGATGAGGCCGCCATCTGGGCCGGTGACCTGGCGCGCATGTACGAGCGCTACGCCCAAAGTGTGGGCTGGCGCGTCGAGCCTGTCAGTGCCTCCGAAGCCGATCTGGGCGGCTACAAAGAATTGATCCTGGCGATCAGAGGCGACGGGGTTTACAGCCAGCTCAAGTTTGAAGCCGGTGTGCATCGCGTGCAGCGGGTTCCGGCCACCGAATCCCAGGGGCGGGTGCATACCTCTACCGCCACCCTGGCCGTTATGCCTGAGGCCGATCCAGTTGAGGTGCAGATCGACCCGGGCGATCTGGAGATCAGCACTGCTCGCTCTGGCGGAGCCGGTGGGCAGAACGTCAACAAGGTCGAAACCGCCGTGGACCTGTTGCACAAGCCCACTGGGATCCGCGTGTTCTGCACCCAGGAACGCTCCCAGCTGCAGAACCGGGAGCGAGCCATGGAGATTTTGCGGGCCAAGCTCTACGAACGGGAACTGGCTGAGGCCAATGCCAAGGAGCGTTCTGACCGCCTGGCCCAGGTTGGCAGCGGCGACCGCAGCGAAAAGATCCGCACCTACAACTACAAGGACAACCGCGTCACCGATCACCGCCTGGGCCGCAACTTTGCGCTCGAGCCGATCCTGGGAGGCCAGCTCACCGACGTGATCGGCGCCTGCATCGCAGCAGACCAAAACCGCAAGCTCGAGGAGCTGGCACAACAAGCTGCTCTCGGCTGACAGCGGAGGCTGAGGCCTAACGACTCGGCAGCAGTGAGGGGGGGGTGCCTCAGCTCAGGCCAATGACATATTTCGCCCATTCGCCATGGCGTCCGGCGCGCATCTGGCGGGTGGCCTCAAAGCTAAGGGTGCTCAAAGGCCGGTGGGGCTCGCAACGCAGCGGCATACCCGCCTCCCGCGGGGTGCGACTACCTTTGCGCACGTTGCAGGGCAAGCAGGCCGTGGTGACGTTCTCCCAGCTGTCAGCGCCGCCGCGGCTGCGTGGCACCACATGGTCGATTGACAGGGGCTCGCGCCCACTACCGCAGTACTGACAACGGTGACCATCACGTTGAAACACGTTGCGGCGGGTCAGCGGCAACGGCCTATAGGGGACCCGCACAAATTGACGCAGACGGATCACGGTGGGGAGCAGCAGATCCGGCCGCACGGCGCGGGAAGGGTCGTGCTCGAGCCCTTCGGCCTTGCCTTTGAGCACCATCACCAAGGCGCGCCGCCACGTGGTGATGTTCAACGGCTCATACGAGGCATTGAGAACGAGAACCTGGCCCATGCCAGCTCCCAGGCTTCACGGCATGCTAAGGGCAACGACAAGAGAGCCACGGTGTGCACGCTTACCCTTTGGCCAGCGCAGCACCCATGAACAGCCTTCCCCTGGCATCGGAGCCTGAACCCCATGAGGCGGGCTACTCCCGGCAACGCGCTTGGGTCGAGGTGGACAGCGAGGCGATACGCCACAACACGGCCGTGCTGGCGTCGGGGCTAGCCCCCGGCTGCAAGCTCATGGCCGTGGTCAAAGCCGACGGCTATGGCCATGGCGCGGTACCGGTGGCCCAGGCAGCCCTGGCCGGCGGAGCCAGCTGCTTTGGGGTGGCCACCCTGGCCGAGGGGGTTCAGCTACGACGCGCCGGTATCCAGGCCCCGGTCCTGGTGCTGGGCAATCTGATCCATCCCGATGAGCTGCGCAGCTGCCTGCGCTGGCAGCTGATGCCCACCCTCAGCGGCATGCGCGAGGCGCTGCTGTGCCAGAACCTGGCCGCCGCCACTGGACGGCCGATGCCCGTGCATCTCAAGCTCGACACGGGCATGGCCCGTCTTGGTGTCGACTGGCAGGAGGGCCCACGGCTGGTGGCGGCGATCGCCGCACTACCCGAGCTGGAGCTGGCCGGGGTGTACTCCCATCTGGCCTGTGCCGATGCCGATCCAGGCAGCGACAACGGCTGGACCAGCCAGCAACAGCACCGCTTTGACACGGTGCTGCTGAGCCTGCAGCAGCAGCAGCTGAGCCCCGGCTGCCGCCACTTGGCCAATTCGGCCGGCTGCCTGCGCGGGCGTGGACTCCACTACGACATGGTTCGGATCGGCCTTGCCCTTTACGGCCACAGCCCCGCCCCCCACCTGAGCGCCGCCAGCGCCCTGCGCCCGGCGATGCAGCTGCGGGCGCGGGTCAGCCTGATCCGCGAGGTTGGCGCGGGTGTGGGTGTCAGCTATGGACACCGCTTCTGCACCAGCCGCCCCAGCCGCCTGGCGGTGGTTGGCATCGGCTACGCCGATGGGGTGCCACGCCAACTATCAGGTCAGATCGCGGTGCTGCACCACGGCAAGGCGATCCCCCAGGTGGGTGCAATCACCATGGATCAACTGGTGCTCGATGCCAGTGAGGCCCCCGAGCTCGAGGTGGGCTCTGTGGTCACTCTGCTGGGCAGCGATGGTGATCTGGACATTTCGCCCAGCGACTGGAGCGCCCGCTGCCAGACCATTCCCTGGGAAATCCTGTGTGGTTTCAAGCACCGGCTGCCACGCCTGCCCCTTGGAGCCCACTGATCAGAGGGCACACTGATAAGCTCTTGCGCGAGCCCCTGGAGAGGTGGCTGAGTGGTTGAAAGCGGCTCCCTGCTAAGGAGTTACAGGAGGCAACTTCTGTCGAGGGTTCGAATCCCTCCCTCTCCGTTTCAAAACTTGAACCGCCACAATCTGTGGTCCGGTTGACTTGACCCTTTGGCCTGACCGGTCAGACCATCGTGGTGATCGTCCATGGCATTAGGCCCTCAGACAGAGCAGGCCATCCGTGGCTGCAACAGCTCGACATCGGCGCAGCCGCGAGAGAGAACCGCCAGTCGCTGCAGGAGCATGGCGACCAGTTGACGGGTGCGGGGGTGGTCCGCAAACTCGCTGCGGACCATCAAGACCTCGCCCACCCGCAGCGGCAACTGAAGCGGCAACACGACCCAATCAGGCCCGTAGAGCCCGAGCGTCAAGGGGGAAGCTATGCCCACCATCAGGTCTTCGACAGGTTGGTCTCCCGCCTGATCCAACCCACCCTCAGCCGGGACTGCCGCACCAAGCCCCAGGGAGTCCAGCATGCCCTGAAACACCGGGAAGGCATTGCGCGGCAGTGGCAGCAACGGATAGGCCCTGACATCACTGATGCTCAGAGCCGGCAGACGTAACAGTGGATGGGATCGTTTGACGACCAGGTACGGCGGCATTGAGCACAGCTGCAGACCGCGCAGTTCAGGGTCCCTCGGCTGGTCCGGGGAAGAGCAAAGCCA
This sequence comes from uncultured Klebsiella sp., assembly GCA_964344095.1. GTDB lineage: Bacteria > Cyanobacteriota > Cyanobacteriia > PCC-6307 > Cyanobiaceae > RGUW01. Next base: position 4,634 of record CAYFMB010000032.1, on the reverse strand, counting down.
AGCGTCAATGATCCTCTGTTTGAGCAGATACAGGGGCTGCTCGTATTCGAGATAGTTGAGATTTCCCTGGACCCAGCCACGCGGATCGAGGGCCTCAACGTGATCACTCAGCCAATGCTGGGCCTCCAGTCGCAGTGGAAGCCCCCTCTGCCATCGGTACAGCTGATGAACGCGGCGCTCAGCCAGCAACAAACCCTGATCACCCATGACCCGCCACTCGGCACGACGCTTGTGCAAGGCGATCCCGAAGATCGCCTCACAGCTCTTGGCATGGCGACTGACCGTCGATTGGTTGCAGCTGAGAACCGCTGCGGCCCGGGAACCGGTTCGCAGCCAGAGCAGATGGTCCAACGCCGCCAACGACTCAAGCGTGACCACGAATCAGCATTCACGCGGTCGGTCGATTATTCCCGAAGCCAACCTCCAGGGCAAGCAGGAATCCAATGATGACGATCCGTAAGCGACAACTCAAATTTTGCATAACTAGAACCAAGGTTCAGCCACAAGCGCTGAGCAGTTCGAGCTCTGGCTCGGTTTGTGCCAATCGCCTGAGGGCAGCAAGCAAATGCCGGCACAGCCCAACCAAGCGTGGATGTGACACAAACTCCCGCCTCACAACCAGCGCATCGCCCGAGGCAAAGGGAAGCAGCAGCGGCAGGCGATGCAGCGACCCGCCACTGACCAGCATGCTCAATGGCGTGCCGTAGCCCACAACAAGCTCGGCCTCGCTCTTGCCCTCCCAGCGATCGCGCCGGTAGCGGGTCATGCGCACGCCGTCATTCCACAGGCCGATCGCCTGAAGGGCCTGCTCCACCAACGGGTAAGAGCCTCTAGGCAGCGCCAGCGACGGGAACTCGGCCAGATCGCGATAGGTCAGCGGCCCGCGCTGCAGCAGCGGATGCCCAGGAGCACAGGTGAAGAACACGGGCATGCGCGAGAGCACGATGGCCACGAGATCTGGATCGTCTGCCGCCGGCAGATCCGGCAGCCCTGCGATCCAGGCATCCACCACGCGATCCTGCAGCAGTTGCAGATTGCGCTGGACACCGACGATGTCGGAGCGACCCAGCAACCAACCTGGAGGCAACGACGCGCACAGGGTCGGAGCACTCCAGTAGGTGGCTTCTAGCCGCAGGGGCCGTCGTTGCGCCCAGCGCGCCAGCTGGTGCACCTCCCGTTCCAAAGCCAGAAACGTCTGGTCACCGAGCAACTCCCACTCGCCGTTCTGGCGCTCCATCGTCAGCGCAAAGACCTGCAGGGCTTTGCGGCACTGGCGACTGACCGTGGCCTGGTGGGTCGCCAGGCGCTTGGCGACCTCAAGCCCCGAGCCCAGCCACTGAATGCCGTCGAGGGCCTCAAGAACCTCGAGCTCAACCATCCAGCCTGGCCCGCAGCAAGCGGCTCGCAATCTCTGGCAGCAGGCGGGTGTCCCGGGCGCAGGGAGCGCCCTCGGCCAGCACGACCAACAGCGTGGGGGCACAGCCGTCGCACTCGATGTAGGCGGCATCGTGACGGGCGCGGCTCATCCAACCCGCCTTGCTCCAGAGCCTGGCGCCAGCGGGCAACCCCTCACCCAGGAATCCGTCGACCTGGTTCTCAGGATCCGCAGCCCGCGCATCTGCATCAAGGCTGCGGCTCAGCAGTTGGCGCATGCGCGCACAGGCCGGTGGCGAGACCACCGCTGCGGCGATCACCGCCTGCAACAAACGGGCCACTCCATCGCTGCTGAGCCGATTGATGTTGGCGTTGTTAACGCCGTAAAACTGGCGCTCGCGGCCGTAGGGGCCGTCATCCCAGGTTTTCTGGCAGGCATTCCAGCCAGTCAGCTCAAGCCAGCCCAACTGCTGCAGCCAGCGATTGACCAGTTGACGCTGCTCGATCCAGGCCTCCATGGCCGGGGGTGCGAGCGCAGGCCCCCCGGTGGTGCCGCTGAGCCGATCGAGCACGTATTCCGTGGCGTTGTTGCTGGAGTGCTGCACCATGGCCGCCAAGGCGCGGCGCAGTTCGGGCTCGTCGCTGAGCAGATCCCGCTGCAGCCAGGCCTCGACCGCCACCAAATACACCAACTTGACCACGCTGGCGGGATAGCGCAGGGCCTCCCCCCGCCAGCTGGCGCCGGCACGGGGCAAGGCCCAGAAGCTGGGAGCGTCCAACTGAGCGGCCCGATCGAGCTGAGACTGGGGATAGCGCAGCCAGGTGATCGACAGCTGCTCGGCCAGGCCTGGCCTGCCGTCCTGCTCGAGGGCACGCACCAGATCGACTAGCACCTGGTCCATGGCCCGATCCGGGCTGTAGAACGCCATCGCCTCTGGCCTGGTTGCGCCGAGATTAGGAACGATGGTGTCATTTCCCCTGTTGGCTCCAGGCACCCTGGCGGCCGCTGAGCTGCTGCAGCCAGGCACAACCTGGCAACTGTTGGGGCCCCTCAATGGGTACAGCCGACCCTGCGGCGCGGGTCTGGCGACTCAAGCTTGGAACGGGCGCCATCTGCAGGTGCTCGAACCAGCCAGCTCGGGCAATACGCGCCTGCGGGCACGACTCCTGGACGACGGCTACCCCTGCTGGATCGAAACGGTTGAACTGCTGGGCCGGGCCCAGGCCGCTCGGTCGCCGCAGCCGCGTCTGCTGAGCACGGCGGCAATCGTGCAGCGACTGGCTGCCGTGCTGGCCTTTGGCCATGCCGCTCTCGAGCAACCGAACCACTACCTCTGGGGCGGCAGCCTTGGACCGCACTACGACTGCTCGGGCCTGGTGCAGCGCGCCTTTGCCAGCGCCGGGATCTGGATCCCCCGCGACGCCTACCTGCAGGAGCGCTTCTGCCAGCCGGTGGCGGTGCACCCGGGGGTGCTGCATGCCCTGCAAGCGGGCGATCTCATCTTCTTCGGCACGCCGCAGCGCTGCACCCATGTGGGCCTGCACCTGGGCGGGGGCCGCTACCTGCACAGCTCGGGGCTTGAGCATGGCCGCAACGGCCTGGGCATTGATGACCTCAGCCCCCACAACCCTGACCCCGTAGCGAGCCACTACCGTCGCCAGCTGCGCGGTGCCGGCCGGGTGGTGCGCTGCCATGACGGCAGCCCCCTGCCCGCGTAGGGTCGGGCCCATGGCAGAGGCATGCGATCTGTCGGTGGTGGTGCCGCTGTTCAATGAAGCGGCCAGCCTGCCGACGCTGCTGGAGCAGCTGCTGGGAGCCCTGCGGCCGCTGGAACTCAGCTTTGAGCTGGTGCTGGTGGACGACGGTTCCCGCGATGGCACCGCTGCATTGCTGCAGCAGCAGGCCAGAACCGTGCCCGAACTGGTGGCGGTGTTGTTGCGCCGCAACTACGGCCAAACGGCGGCGATGGCCGCCGGCTTCGATGCCAGCACAGGAGCGGTGATCGTCACCCTCGACGGCGACCTGCAGAACGACCCGGCCGACATTCCACTGCTGCTCCAGCGCCTGAACGAGGGTTTTGACCTGGTGAGCGGCTGGCGGCATCAACGCCAGGATGCGGCCCTGAGTCGGCTGCTGCCCAGCCGCCTCGCTAACGGCCTGATCGCCCGCGTCACCGGCGTCAGGCTGCACGACTACGGCTGCTCGCTCAAGGCTTACAGCCGCGAGGTGGCCCTCGATCTCAATCTCTACGGTGAACTGCATCGGTTTCTGCCGGCCCTTGCCTTCATCGAAGGAGCTCGCATCGCCGAAGTCAAAGTGCGCCACCACCCCCGGCGCTTTGGGAACAGCAACTACGGGATCGATCGCACCTTCCGGGTGCTGATGGACCTGTTGACGGTGTGGTTCATGAAACGCTTCCTCACGCGCCCCATGCACGTGTTCGGGCTGGGGGGCCTGGCGGCCATGGGCATCGGCGGATTGATCGTGCTCTGGCTGGTTGGCGAAAAACTGATGGGCGCCAACATCGGTGATCGGCCGTTGTTGCTCATGGGTCTGCTCAGTTTTCTCACCGGCGTGCAGCTGTTCTGCTTTGGGTTGCTGGCCGAGCTGCAGATGCGCACGTATCACGAAAGTCAGAACCGGCCCATCTACCGGGTACGCCAAACCCTGCGCGGTACAGCTGCAGGCTGATCAGCCGCGGGGGCGGCCATTGCGGGGTAAGCGCAAGACAGGCTGAACACGGACATCGGCAAAGGCACCAGCGCCCGCAGTTCGCCCTCGAAAGCGCTCCATCGCCTGAGCCGCAGCCAAGACAACCTGAGGATGGGGGTCGCGCAGGCCCCGTTGCAGCAGTGGCAGGGCGGCGCGATCGCCCCATTGACCCAATTGCAGGAGCGCCTTTTCGCGCTCAGCCGGGGCTCCCGCTAAGGCCGCACCAGCCTGGGCCAGGCGCTGGGCGCGGCTCAGCCGCGGTGACGGGAACGGCCCGCCGCCTGGCGCCGCAGCGGACACCTCGGCACTGATGCTCGCCAGGCGGGTCACAGCGGCGCCCGGCACTGCGGGATGCAAGCCAGCGGTTTGTTGCAACTGGGGTCTGCGGCGGCTAATGAGCCACACCAACACGGCCAGCAGCGAGGCACCGAGGGCGAGGGGTGTGTTCATGGATTGAACTTTTATGTCGCCCCGCGAAAGCCGCGCAGGCCACTTTGAACGTGCTCCGTACAGTACGCCTGATTCCTATTGGCCTGCGCCATGACTG
>CAYFMB010000031.1:0-12936 GCA_964344095.1 uncultured Klebsiella sp. | reverse complement strand
AGCTCGAGCGCCGGCCCTACCCCAACTTCAAGGTGGTGGTGCTCGATGACGACGTCAACACCTTTGTCCACGTCGTCGACTGCCTCGTGCACACCATCCCGGCGATGACCCCTGATCGGGCCTGGGAACTGGCCCATCAGATCGACGGTCAGGGCTCAGCTGTGGTCTGGGTCGGCCCCCAGGAGCAAGCCGAGCTCTATCACCAGCAGCTGGGCGGCCAGGGATTGACCATGGCGCCGCTTGAGCCCGCCTGATGGCTCGCCTGGTGATCACCCACAGCACCTATGTGGAGGGACTGATCCCAGTGCTGCAGAAGTTGGCCGAACAGCCAGGCATCGACACGATCACCCCTGCTGTGATCGCCCGGGTGCGGGGCCGCTGCCCAACTCTGCAGCTGCGCATTTCGGCGCCCATCAGCGGCGGCCACAAGCTGGTGGCCCGCCGCGGCAGCAGCGTGCAGGAAGTGTTCGTGGTCACCGAACTGAGCAGCGCTGAGCTCAACGCGCTGCTTCAGACAACCCTGGCCAATCGTTGATGGCAGCTGGGCCAGCTCTCGTCAGCGGCCCATTGGCTGAGCCTCTGTCCTCAGAATCGCTGCAGCGTTGAACCCCAGCACCGTGATGTCCATTGCCGCCACCACCCTCAGCGAAGCCCTGAACTGGCGCTACGCCACCAAGGCCTTTGACCCGAGTCGCAGGATTCCAGCTGAAACGTGGCAGGCCCTGGAACAGAGCCTGGTGCTGAGCCCCTCGAGCTATGGCCTGCAGCCCTGGAAGTTTCTGCTGATCCGCGACCCTGAACTCAGGCAGCAGCTGCGTCCCCATTCGTGGAATCAGGGGCAGATCACCGACTGTTCCGAGTTGGTGGTGTTTCTGGGTCGCCGCACGATCGAGCAGGCCGATGTCGACAAGCTGATCGCGGCCACCTGCCAGACCCGCGGGCTGCAGCCCGAGCAGGTGCGTGTCTATGCCGAGCTGATGTCGCGCAATGTGGTCAACCACGAACAGGTGCCCGCAGCCGAGATCGAAGGCTGGAATGGACGCCAGGTGTACATCGCCCTGGGCAGCTTCATGACCGCCGCCGCACTGCTGGGTGTCGACACCTGCCCGATCGAAGGCTTTGACCCTTCCGCCTACGACCGGCTGCTCGGACTGGTGAACAGCCCATGGCGCAGCTGGGTGGTGTGCGCCGCCGGCTACCGCGCCGCTGATGACAAGTACGCCCAGCTGGCCAAGGTGCGCTTCCCGAACAGCACCCTGATCGAGGTGCGCTGATTGCCGATACAGCTGATCGAACAACAGGTCAACGAAACAACAAAGGCCCATGGGGTGAAAACCATGGGCCCAAAAGGGTGAACCACCGTGCCGTCTTGCCCCAGTGTTCGACCTGGTGGAACCAGAAGGGGGGTCAAGGGCGGGGCGCCGTTTCCGGCTACGAGGCCGGCCTACGTTGCTTCCGCTGCAGACCCCCCATGTCGAAAAGGGAGTCAGATCAGAAAACTGTGAAAGGCAGTCACCAACACGGCAGTTCGGTGAAACTTTAGGCCCCTCAGGCCTCGGGCGGCAGAGGCCAAATCTGCCGCACCTGAGCGAGCCGCGCCATGGCCTCGTCCGTGCGCTGCTCCGGGTCACCCGCCTCCAGGGTCAGGGTCAAATGACCCAGCTTCCGCCCAATCCCACCGCCCTGTTTGCCGTACCAGTGCAGGCTGGCGCCAGGGAGCTGGGCTAGGGCCTCCCGCTGGGGGGCGTACTCGAACGGGCCGGGTTCAAACCCCAACAGGTTGACCATGAGCGCCCCGGGCACCTTGAGATCGGCACTGCCCATGGGGAGCCCGGCCACGATGCGCAGCTGCTGGGCAAATTGACTGGTGTGACAGGCCTCGATCGTGCAGTGACCGGCGTTGTGGGTGCGGGGGGCAATCTCATTGACCTGCAGGCCAGCCGGACCATAAAAGAGCTCAAGAGAGACCATCCCCACGTAACCGATGGCGGTCAGCAGCGAGGCCGCCAGATTGCGGGCGCTGGCCTGCACCGCATGGGGCACGGCAGCGGGGGCCAGCACCCAGTCGCACACCTGCTGGTGCTGATGGGTCTGCACCAGCGGATAACACTGCACACGGCCATGGCGGTCCCGGCAAGCGAGCTGGGCCAGCTCCAGCTCAAAACTGACCAACTCCTCAAGAATCCAGTCGTGGGGCTCAACCTCTTCGAGCAATGCCTCAAGGGCTGCCTGATCAGGGATCACGCGGGTGCCCTTGCCGTCGTAGCCGCCGGTGGAGGCCTTGGCCATCAGCGGATAGTTGAGATGTTCGGGCAACCAGGGTCCAGGGAACTCAGGCGCGCCCTCAATGGCCTCAGCCTCGGCCTCAGGGGTGCTGGGGGCAGCGGGCCGCCGTGGTGGCTCCAGCACAGCTTCAAGGCCGCACCAGCGCGGCGAGGGCAGCGATAGCCGCTGCAGCAGCTCCCGTTGGCTGCGCTTGCTCACCAGCTGGGCCAGGGCATCCAGACCGGGCACAAAACGCACCCCCTCGGCGGCCAGGCCCGCCAATGCCTCGAGATCGAGCCATTCGTTCTCAAAGCTGATCGCGGCGCAGCGCTGCGACAACTGGCGGGTGCCGTGCACATCATCGAGCCGCGCCAGAACCAGGCTGCTGGCCGCCGCCGCTGCCGGATCGCCAGCGCTGGGGGTCTGCACATGCAAAGCAATGCCCAGCTGCGGCGCCTCCTGGGCCAGCATCAGGGCCAGTTGGCCACCGCCGACGATGCCGATGGCATCGGCCGCTTCAACGGCTGCAGCAGAGTCAACCAAAGTCCCCACACCCACAGGCAGACCCCACACTCTGGCAGGCCTGAGCAGTCTCAGCTGAGACCGCGGTCCCCGGCAAAGGCCAGCCGCACCAGACTCAAGAGCAGCACCGCCAGAAAGAGGGCCAGACCGACGGTGCAGGCGTAACTGATCTCGAGTTCGGCAAAGGCCTGGTCGTAGACGTAGTAGACGATGGTGCGGGTCGCATCGGCAGGCCCTCCCTGGGTCATCAGAAACACCTCTTCAAACACCTTGGTGGCAGCAATGGCCGAGATCACGGCCACCAGGGTCACGTAAGGGCGCAGCAGCGGCAGCGTGATGTCAAGGTGCCGGCGCCAGCCGTCACTGCCATCGAGGGCAGCCGCCTCGTACAGCTCAGGCGAGATGCCCTGCAACCCGGCCAGAAAAATCACCATGTAGTAGCCAAGACCCTTCCACAGGGTGACAAGCATCACCGCCGGCAGGGCCAGCTGCGGTGAGCTCAGAAAGGCAATCGGATGAAAGCGATCCCCCAGCAGGGCGACCAGCCAGCCGTTGATCAGACCGTTTTCGGCATAGAGCCAGCGAAAGGCGATCGCCGCCACCACGATCGACACCAGCACAGGGGTGTAGAAGGCTGCGCGAAACCAGTGGATGCCGGGGAGCTGACGGTTGACCAGCACCGCCAGGGCCAGGGAACCCAGCACCACCGGCGGCACGATCCCCACCAGGTAGAGCCCTGTGGTGAGCGCCACCCGCAGCACCATTGGATCGGCCAGCAGCCGTCTGAAGTTGTCCAGACCAACGAAGCGCAGCGGTTCGCTGACATCGAGGCCGCTCTGGGTGAAGCTCATCACCAGCGCCATGGCCGCCGGGATCAGCACCGACAGCCCCAGCAGCACCAGGGCCGGCAACAGAAACGCCCAGGCCGTGGCAGTACGGGGAGCAGAGGCAGACATCAAAGACAGCTGGCGTGGGGCCATTGTGGGTCGCTGAACCACCTGGCGCCGCCCCTTGGCCTCGTTGAGCCGCGATCCCCTGCAGGTGTTGCAGCAGGTCTGGGGCTACCCCGCCTTTCGCGGGCCCCAGGAGGCGATCGTGCGCCACGTGATCGGCGGCGGCTCGGGGCTGGTGCTGATGCCCACCGGTGGCGGCAAATCACTCTGCTATCAGGTGCCGGCTCTGTGCCGGCCTGGGCTCGCGGTCGTGATCTCGCCGTTGATCGCGCTGATGCAGGACCAAGTGGCGGCGCTGCAGCAGCTGGGGGTGGCTGCGGCGGCCCTGCATTCGGCCCTCGAGAGCGAGCAGGCCAGCGTCATCTGGCGGCAGCTGCAGGCCGGCCAGCTGGATCTGCTCTACGTGTCGCCTGAGCGGCTGCTCAGCGGGGATCTGCTGGAGCGGCTTGGCAGCCCAGGTGGGGCTGGGACTGAACCGCGGGGAATCAGCCTGTTCGCGATCGATGAAGCCCACTGCGTCTCCCAGTGGGGGCATGACTTCAGGCCTGAGTACATCGAACTGGGTCTGCTGGCCCAGCGCTTTCCCAGCGTGCCGCGCTTGGCGTTGACGGCCACGGCCGATCCCCGCACCCGCGCCGAAATCGTCGAACGCCTGCAGCTGCAGAGCGGTCAGGTGTTCCTGGCCAGCTTTGATCGACCCAACATTCGTTATCTGCTGCGCAGCAAGGAACAACCGCAGCAGCAAGTGCTCAGCTTTCTGCGCGACCACCCTGACCAGGCGGGCATCGTCTATGCGCGCTCGCGCAACCGCGTTGATGCCCTCACCACCCAGCTCTGCAACGCCGGCATCGATGCGGTGGCCTATCACGCAGGCTTGAGCAGCGAGCAGCGCAGCGCCGCCCTGCAACGCTTCCGTAGGGAGGCTGCCGTGGTCGTTGTGGCAACGATCGCCTTCGGCATGGGGATCGACAAACCCGACGTGCGCTTTGTCGCCCACGTCGATCTGCCCAAAAGCCTGGAGGCTTACTACCAGGAAACCGGGCGCGCCGGTCGTGACGGGCTGCCAGCGGTGGCGTGGATGCTGCATGGCCCTGGCGACATTCCCCAGTTGCGCCGATTCATCGACGACTCGGGCGCTCCCGACGAGCAGAAGCGCATCGAACACGGCAAGCTCGAGGCCCTGATCGCCTACAGCGAAGCCGCCGGCTGCCGCCGTCAGGTTCTGCTGAAGCACTTCGGCGAAGTGCTGAGCGAACCCTGCGGCAACTGCGACGGCTGCCTCGAACCCAAAGCGGTGGGCGATCTGACCGTGCCCGCCCAGAAGCTGCTTTCGGCCGTTGTGCGCACCGGTCAGCGCTTTGGCGCCGCCCATGTGGTCGACGTGTTGCTGGGCAGCAGCAGCGAGCGCATGCGCCAGCTGGGCCATGACCAGCTCAGCGTGCACGGCATTGGCCGCGAACTCGACCGCAGCCAGTGGCGCACGCTGGTGCGTCAACTCACCGGCCTTGGCTACCTGCAGCCCGTACCCGAAGGCAAGGGAGGCCTGCAGCTCGGCCCCCCCGAGCTGGTTCGCCCCCTGCTGCGCGGCGAGCTGGTGCTGGAGCTACCGCTGACGCCGCCGCAACAGGACAGTCGCCGTCGCGACAGAGCTGGTGCCTCAAGAGCCGTGGCCCTGCTGGCCAGCATCGATCGCGACCTGAGCGTTGACGAGGCACTGCTGACGGCTCTCAAACACTGGCGGCGAGAGCAGGCCCGCGAGCAGGGCGTGCCGCCCTATGTGGTGTTTCACGACCGCACCCTGATGGCGCTGGCCGCCCAGCAGCCGAGAGATTGCGATGCCCTCAGCCGAATCAGCGGCATTGGCGCCGCCAAACTCGAGCGCTACGGCGAGGGGCTGCTAACAGTCCTGAGGAACCGCCACAGCAGGCCGGGATAGCGCACGGTCAGGAGCTCCATTTCGCGGCATCCTGTCGATTGAAGGCTCCATCGGGACTGTCCCCATGCAGATCGGCATTCTTGGCTCCGGCAACATCGGTGGGGCTCTGGGCAAAACCTGGGCTGCCGCGGGCCATGCGGTGATGTTCAGCGGCTCCCGTGATCAGGCCAAACTCGAAGCCCTCGCCGAGCAGGCAGGCCACAGCGCCCGCTGGGGAAGCCTGGACGAGGCTGCATCCTTTGGCGACGTGGTGCTGCTGGCCCTGCTGTGGCCTCAGGTTCAGGAGGCGCTGCCGCGGTTGGCACCTCTGCTAGCCGGCAAAATCCTGATCGATGCCTCCAATCCGCTGACCCCCGATTTCGTGCATCTGGCGATCGGCCACACCGATTCGGGCGGCGAAACAGTGGCCCGCCAACTTCCCGGCGTCCGGGTGGTGAAGGCCTACAACTCCGTTGGCGCCAACATCATTGGCAGCGCCTCCAAACAATTTGGCCCCGTGGCCGCACCGACGCTGTTCTTCTGCGGCGATGACGCCGAGGCCAAGCAGATCGTCGCCAGCCTGATCGCAGCCAGCGGATTTGAGCCCGTTGATGTGGGTGCCCTGAGCACAGCGCGTTTTTTGGAACCTCTCGAGCAGCTCTGGGTCGAGATCCTCAAGTCGGGCATTCAGCAGGACTTCGTGCTGTCGTTGCTGCGCCGCTGATGTCGCATCACGTTGCGCCCAGAGCAGTGGCCTGGTGAACGGACCCTGACCGTTCAACGGCGCCAGCAGACGACAAGTCAATGCATCAGGAAGGGGAGCAGAGGGAACAGGGTGGCAACCAGCGTCAATCCAATGAACCCAACAATCAGCATCATGCCGATGGAGTGCTCATCGATCTCGTGAAGGCTGGGCGAGGCCATGACAGCAAAGGCAGCTATCGACGCTCTAGCTGCTGATGTCTGGCCTGGCAGCGGTACAAATCCCTAGTGACCCTGCAACAGCTGGTCGCAGGTCCGCTTGCCGATTGCTGCTGGGAGCGGCACAGTCGGGCCATCGCCGTTGTGTTGATGCGCACCCGACTCGCTGCTGCTGCTCTCGTGGTGGCCTTGGCTGGCCCTGCTGCAGCCAAGGCCGTGACGCTGGATCAGGCCTGCCAGACATTCGCCAGCAAGGTGAGCACCGCGCAAGCTTCCGGCGACATGACCAAAGCAAAGAACGTCTACAGCGAGGGCAGCAAACGCATCGCCAGCAAATTCAACGGGGCGACCTGTCCCCAGGTGAAGGCGCCCTGAGACGCTGAATCGGCTCTGGAGCAAGCTGAAGCCAAGCGCGTTCCGTCATGCCCCCGACAACCCTTGAGCAGCCTGCGGTGCTCCTCACCACAGCCAGCAGCAGCTCGCAGCAACAACGATCAAACAGGCAAGCCCCAGACACCAGGGGTTTCGGCAGCGGCACGGCCGCAAAAGGCCGCAAACGCAAGAGCAGCAGCAAGCGCAGTCCAGCCCTCAGCAAGGCCGACTGGGGTCCGTTGGGTAAACATCCCGATCTCGATGCGATCGTGGCCCGGCAGCGCCTGCACCTGCCGCTCTCGGGCCGCTTGAGCGCTGCACAGGTGAATCAGGCCTGGAAGCGTTGCGCCGCCGAACACCACCCTGACCGCGGCGGGGAACACGACACCATGCAGCTGGTGAACGGCGCCCGCGATCTGCTGCTCGGACGCGACTGCGACTGAAGCCAGCATCGCGACATTGCGACCCGGGCCGATCCCGCTCACGTCTGAACTGGCAGCGGTGGTGAGACCATCCACGCACCTGCCTGCCGCTGGAATTCCGATCACGATGAGGGTTCCGGTGCCCTTGTCAGCGGATGTCCCACACCATCAACGGGGACCGCGCCACCGCTCCGTTCTGGAGCATGCCTTCAGATCAGCTGCTGAAGGCATTGGGAACCGACCCTGAGCTTGGTCTGAGCGAGGAGGTTGCTGCTGAGCGCTTGATCAGGCACGGTCCCAACCGACTGATCGCGAGCCAGCGCGTCGACGTCTCGATACTGCTTGTGCGCCAGTTCAGCAGTCCGATCGTGATGATTCTGATCATCGCGGCGCTGCTCTCGTTCGCCCTGAACGACACCACCGATGGCGCCATCATCCTGCTGATCGTGCTGGTCAGCGGCCTGCTCGGGTTTTGGCAGGAACGGGGCGCCGCCAAGGTCATGTCGGCACTGCTGCGCAGCGTCGAATGGCAGGCCCGGGTGCGACGCGGCGGCAATGAGCAGGTGATTCCCACCCATGAACTGGTCCGTGGTGATCTGGTGCTGGTGAGCGCCGGTGACGGAATACCGGCTGACTGCCGTCTGCTGACCGAGTGCGATCTGTTCGTCAACGAAGCGGCATTAACGGGCGAGAGCTTTCCCGTGGATAAAAGTCCCGGGGTGGTGACTGCAGCGGCACCGTTGGCAGGCCGCAGCAACGTCCTGATGCTCGGCACCCATGTGGTGAGCGGCAGCGGTCTGGCCGTGGTGGTTCAAACAGGCCGTGCCACCGAATTCGGCAAGATCGCTGAGCGGTTGCGACTGCGTCCACCGCAAACAGAGTTTGAACATGGTGTACGCCGGTTCGGCGCCTTGCTGCTCGAGATCACCCTGGTGCTGGTGATCACGATCTTTGCCGTCAATGTCTACCTGCAGCGGCCGGTGCTGGAGTCGTTTCTGTTTGCGCTCGCCTTGGCGGTGGGGCTGACGCCGCAGCTGTTGCCGGCGATCATCAGTGTCAATCTCGCGAAGGGCGCGCAGCGCATGGCCGCCAAGCGAGTGATCGTGCGGCGCCTCGCTGCCATCGAGGACTTCGGCAGCATGGATGTGTTGTGCTGCGACAAGACCGGCACCCTCACCGAAGGCGAGGTGAGGCTTGCAGCGGCGCTCGATGTTGAGGGAAACCCCAGTGAACGGGTGCTGTTGCATGCCTGGCTGAATGCCAACTTCGAGACGTCGTTTAGCAATCCCATCGATGCGGCGATCCGGCGCGATGGTGCACCCGCCACCGATGGCTGGCACAAGCGCGATGAGCTGCCCTATGACTTTGAGCGCAAGCGCCTGAGCGTGCTGGTGGAGCACAGCGGTAACGCTCTGCTGATTACCAAGGGGGCCCTCGCCAACGTGCTGGAGGTCTGCAGTACGGCTGAGCGCTCAGACAGCAGCTGCGTTCCTCTGGTGCAGGTGCGCCAGCCGCTGGAACAGCGGGCCAGGGAGTTGCACGTTCAGGGCTATCGCACCTTGGGTGTGGCCCTGCGCCAGTTGGACAGTGCCGGCACGATCAGCCGCAGTTCCGAGGCCAACATGACGTTTCTAGGCCTGCTCGTCTTTGCCGATCCGCCCAAGGCCGACATCGCGCGCACACTCGCCGGGTTGAAACAGCTGGGAGTTCAACTGAAAATCATCAGTGGCGACAACGCCCTGGTGGCATCCCATGTTGGACAACAGGTGGGCTTGGTCCAGCCAAGGCTGCTAACCGGTGCCGAACTGCACCGACTCAGCGACGCGGCCCTACCGGCCCGTGCTCGCCGCACCGAGATCTTTGCGGAGATCGAACCCAGCCAAAAGGAGCGCATCGTGCGAGCGCTGCGCCGGTCCGGCCATGTGGTCGGCTACATGGGCGATGGCATCAATGATGCTCCGGCGCTGCATGCCGCCGATGTCTCGATCTCGGTCCAGGGCGCGGTGGATGCAGCCAAGGAAGCGGCCGACATCGTGTTGCTCGACAACGACCTCAACGTGCTCCAAGCCGGTGTGCGTGAGGGGCGGCGCACCTTCGCCAACACGCTCAAGTACGTGTTCATGGCCACCAGTGCCAATTTCGGCAACATGATCTCGATGGCGGTCGCCTCGCTGCTGCTGCCATTCCTGCCACTCCTGCCAAAACAGGTGCTGCTGACCAACCTGCTGACGGATCTGCCGGAGCTGGGAATTGCGACCGATCGGGTCGACCCCGAGTGGATCACGCGGCCACGGCGATGGGACGTCTCCTTCATCCGCCGTTTCATGTTGCTGTTCGGCCTGGTGAGTTCAATTTTCGACGGATTGACCTACATGGTGCTGCTGCTGGGACTGCGGGCTGGACCTGCAGAGTTCCGCACGGGCTGGTTTGTTGAATCCGTGGTTTCGGCGGCGCTGATCGTGCTGGTGGTCCGAACCCGACGCTCGCTGATGCACAGCCGGCCGTCACGTCTGCTGTTACTGGCAACGGTTGGGGTGATCGGTATCACCGTGGCACTGCCCTACACACCCATTGCTGGCCCGCTTGGCTTTGTGCCGCTGCCACATCGTTTCCTGGGGATCCTGGCCCTGATTGTGCTGGCCTATGCAGCCAGCGCTGAATTGGCAAAGCGGTGGTTCTACAGCAATCACAACCACGCCTCATTCACGTCTGGAAGCCATCAACAGCGCCGGCATCAACAATGAACACGATCAGCAGAGGCCAACACGCTGGTCGCCAGTGGCAATTGGCGGTTGGTTGACGTGCCTTTTTCAACCAAAGCTAACGACAAGTCTGTGGCCGATGTCCTTGCACGACACAACAGCAGCCGCAACGACATGGCCTATTCAGCCAACCCAAGCCAGATTCAGCAACTCGAACAGTCTGGCTACACCAACCAGGGCGCCGTGTCCAAGGCCAACAGCAGCCCCTTCGATGAACTGAATCCCATCTGGCCAATAATCTCGAGCAAACGTCAGCATCTGCTGGCAAGATCTCCGCAAGAAGAGCAGTACTTGCAGAAGGAAGGTTGGCACAATGACGGCGTTGCGTTTTACAGCGTGAGATACCCCACCAGCACCTCCGCTTCTGGATGGAAGAGCGCCTAGAAAAAGCAACGCAGCAATGCAAGCGTTGACGGCAAACTTGGTGGCACACCTTGCGGTAGCAAAAGGCTTCGCTACCGCAGCTGTGTGCCATCTTCGCTGGCGTAGCCAGGGATGACTGGCGTAAGACTTGGGATGCAGGGTTGAAGACTAGACCTGAGTTTGCCAATGACGTGTCTACCCCACAAACCAGCCCTGCATCTCTAGGTGGCCAGGCCCCCGTCGCTCGGGCAACCAAGATAGTGGCGTGGTCGTCAATACGAGTGAATTCAGCGACGCATGAACGGTAGGGCTGCCAGAACCCCACCGACCAAGATCTGAAGGGTCGCTCCCTTGAGGACGTAAGGCTCGACCACCAGCAGGACTCCACAAACCAATGGAATCGGTGCAGCCTGCTTCCTGCCATAGAGGATGTAAGCCCCACCAAGCGCCCCAAGCCAAACGTCGAGCAAGAGTTCCGTCGCGTTCACATGGATCAGACGGGGAACAGCTCCAGCTTGGCTAAGTTCTGGGACGTCTAGCAAGACCCAGCGATGACCTCGATTCCCCGCGGCTTGCGTAGCCGCCACGGTCGACGGGCTCGGTCGTTGGAGAACGCTAGGCCCAGAATGGTGCGAAGCAGACTGCTATGCGGAGAACGCGCTGCGCAGACCACTCGAGGACAAAATCAGCGCCCCGTCCACTGGTTGCCTGAACGCTTGTCTCATCCAAGGGCTTGCTCAGCCACTGAAGCGTTGAACACGTTGCTCCCAAAGGAAGAGGTCTGCGCTAGTTCAACCATGCGATGGGTTCACAGTGCCTCGGGCCAGGTGCTTGATTGAGTGATTGCGCAACAAACCATGGATCGCTCGCCCCATGGCAAACGTTCAACCTGCGAAGACAGACCATCGCAAAGCCTTGAGGGCTGATCATGCAGCCCAAGGAGGCTGACTTGCCTCATTCCAAGGTTCCATACTCATGAAAATATTTGCGACAACACGATCGCAATCGACGACTCGCCTTAGCATGAATACACTCATTTTCTTCGGCGAACCCAGACTCAAGCCATGCTGCACAAAGCAAAAACGACCAAGAAAATATTCTGGCTAATGCTAGTGCTTGGGGCACTGATTGTGGCTGCTGTCAACATCTTCACGATTTACGAACCCGTCGCCTATCAATCAAGCGATTACTTGATGCGCGAAGCACGTCCCGCCGGGACGCGGATCGCAGGTTTCGACAAGGATAAATTCGTCCAAAATCTCTCGAAGTCAGGCAGGCAACACTTTGGCCATATGTTTGAAAAGCAGTCGAAGCGAGGCGTGGAAGACCTCCTTGACGAGAAGACACCTGTCGTCAAGATTGGCATTTACGATGACAACAATTATGGCGAGTCCCTGGTGACACCTAGTTTCTCGTCAACGGGGTTCATTTGGATGCGATGGACGGAAGATTTCCAGCGCATTCTCGATGAGAATCAACTGACACCAGGCAAAGGCCTACTGAACTTCCCTAATCAAGTGGAATCCTGGTTTACGCTGCTCGATCCAGTTGGCATACCCAGGCGACTGGCCAATGGCGATTACTACCTGCAGTTCGTGTACGACCAAAATTTCTACATCGACAATCTTGACCTGCGGAAATATCCTTTTTCAAGTCTAAGCATGCCGATTGAAGTTGAGCTAAACGACCCCTCTGACATCTTCCGGTTCGAAAATGTACGCCTGCTGCCGGACATTGATGATTCAGGCGTAGGGGCTCGAATTGGTCTTGATGGTTATGTCATGGAAGGATGGACAATGGCCGAGTATAGGCATCATTATCCAACCTCATTCGGCCTGAGAGAAAACAAAAGCCAAGCCGGTGCAGACCGCGAAGATTCAACCGATTTCAACTACAGCCAGATCACCTTTGCCGTCGATTATTTCAAGTCAACGTGGACAGGCATCTGGACGGCCTTTCTTCCCTTGATCGTAACGTTACTGATTGTCGTGCTGTCACCCTCACTGGCCTCAAAGCTTTGGGAGGTGCGAATTGCCATTCCAACGACCGTACTGTTGACGTTGGTGTTTCTGCAGCAAGCCTATCGCGCGACTCTGCCGCAGCTCTCCTATCTGACCTATCTGGATGAGATCTATGGACTGGCCTATATCGTGACCTTGTGCTCCTTTCTCTTTTTCATGTGGGGTTCCAATAAGTTGTCGCTTGCAGGCGAAGACGAAGAGTCTCAGCTAGCCACCAGAATCCATCGGGTAGACCGCCGTTTTCAGGTGGCCTCCGTTGTCTTTCTCGTGCTTGGATCGCTCGTGTTTTGGTTGTCCTAAAGCATCCCCAGTTCTGTTCAGCTCAATCGGGGTTGCACAGTCCTGTTCTGCCTTGGCCTGAGTTTGTTCAGGGTGCGTTCGGGAAATGTTGACGCGCGCTTTCGTAGAAGAACAAATCAA
>CAYFMB010000030.1:0-13112 GCA_964344095.1 uncultured Klebsiella sp. | reverse complement strand
GCAAAGCGCTCGATCTCTGTCGGCCTTGAAGGCGTGAAAGCTCGCGCACACATCGCCTGTGCGGTCAAAACGCACCGGGCCAAAGCTGGTCTGGTGTAACGGGCGCTGCAGCTCAGCCAGGGGCTGCCGATCTGGAACGCCCTGTTGAATTCGCAGGATCCGGTCTTGGCCAACCCTTACTGAAGCACCAGTTTCATCACGGCTAAGCTGAACCTGCGCCAACAGCAGCAGATTGGCGTCAGCAATGGCGTTCTGACCACGCGTGCATGGTCAAACTGGCGGGCACGCCCGTTCCCTCACCCGAAGACTGCTTCCAAGCTGGGCCTGCCGCAGCAGTTGCTTGATTGACGACCAAGGCGTTGCTGGTGGCCTCGAATACTCATATTCTTTTTATCAAGGGCACGCGAAGCTGACGCTGTTTGTGTTTTACGACATGGGCTACGTTTACTAGGCGCCTGGCATCAACATCCAGCCGCCGCAATCAGCCTTCAGCTTTGGCATCGGTGTGCGGAGCGGTTCGAACAGCAACACCAATTTTAGGTGGGTTGGGCAATACCCGAGGGCATTTTGAGCGGCACCGGTGTGGGCGGTCGGGATGGACCTGCCAATCCGATCGTCTACTTCCGGGCGGCGCTCACGTTCTGATTGAGGTTCATTCATGTCCTACGGATCCCCTGCCGACCCCCTCTGGAGCCCGCTCCAGAACCTCTTTCAAACCCTCGCCATGCCGCGCGCCAAGGCCACCACACCAACCTCTGAAGCCATGACCGACACCGCCATCGCTGAAGCAACCCCCGACACGGCCGAGCAGCAGCCGCCCGTGCTCACCATCGACGGCACGGCTTACGCCTTTGAAAGCCTGAGCGAGCGGGCCCAGCTGCTCAGCGTCGACTTTGTGCGCACCGACCAGGAGTGGACGATGCTGCAGCACCGCTACCGCTAGTTCGTGGCCATGGAGGCCACGGTGGTGAGCCACCTCAAGGAAGAGGTGGAAAAGTCGGAGATGGAGCCGGTTTGGACCAGCGGTGCTCCTGCGGACAGTGAGCAACCCCTACTCACCATCGACGACAAGTCGTACGACGCCACCAAGATCCCCGACAACGTGCGCCTCTACGTCGAGGATCTGGTGCGCAACAACCAAGAGCGCAGCCAGCTCGAGTTCAGGCTGCGCCAGCTCGACGCCGCCCGCACCGCCTACCTGGGTGCGATTCGCGAAGAACTTGAGAGCAGCGGTGTTCAGCCGCTCGATCCTCAGCCTGAGCAGCAGCAGGAGGCCCAGGCCGCCTGATGGCCCAACGGCGCCGCCGCCGACCCAGCCAGCCGGGGCCTGTTGCCCCGGCCATGCAGGAGCTTGGGACCAGCACCGCCGCAGCGGTGGTGCTGGTGCTGGGAGCTGGTGGCGCGGCCCTGGGCCTGCCCGAGGGCATTGACCGTGCCACGGCCGATCTTTACAACTTCAACATTGGTGCTGGCGTGCGGGTGCAGATCGTGCAATCCACCACGAACAGTGCGCTGTTAGGCCGCGTCACTAGCGGCAGCATCACCCAGATCCACGGTCGTCTCGATGCCAACGGCCGGGTGCTGCTGGTCAACCCGGCGGGTGTGCTGGTGGCCCCAGAACGCCGCTCGTGCTCCATCCGTGCCATGGGTAGCCGCCTGATGGGCTGGCTCAGCCGCTCCCTTTGATAGGCCTGATTTGCCTTGGATGGATTCGGGGTTCGTCAGCGCCATGCTCAAATCGCTTTGTGATCGGCTCCTGCGCCCTGGCATTGCCCTAGGGATCGCCTCGGCAACGGTTGCGGCTCTGACCGGTGCAGCCCTGGCACTCCCTGAAGCCCAGGTGAGTGAAAAGCTCGACACCATCTTGATGCTCATGGCTGTCGACGACAAAGGTGCACCGGTTGCGGTCAAGGCCAGCATCGATAACAAACAGGTCGAGACGTATCTCGCGGCCATGTCGATCGCAGCCGCTGAAGAGATCACAGCGGGCAAGCGGTACGGGCTTGAGGCATCCGTGGCCAAAGGGTTGCGTTTTGCCCCGGTGAGTCTGGCCCGCTTCAACGTGTTGTTGGCTCCGCTGTTGCAGGCCAAACCTCAGCTGGTCGGCGTGATTGCCCCCGACCCCGCGCAACAGAAGATTGCCGAAGAGCTGCTGGTCGCCCAGAAGCTGCCGGCACAACAAGCGCGTCAGGTCGCGGCCCTGCAGCCCATGATCTTTTGCCCTGAACCCGGCCTGTTGGTGAGTAGCAATCAGGGGCCCGACAAAGGCAAGCAATTTGTTCCTTGTGCCACCGAAGCCGAATTCGTCAAGGGCATCGTGCAGCGTGCGATCAAAGAGTCACCCAAAATTGCAGTCACCAAGCCGCGCGTGGTGGCCATCCCTCTCAACAGCTTCATTGCGTTTTTGCGCAAGGAGCCAGAGGCCCGCGCTGGTCAGCTGCGGGTGATTCCCAGCGGCAGCATGGTCAACCTGATTCAGCAGATCTCGCGTCAACAGCAGACCGGCGCCTCGACCAAGCCCACGTCGATGAACTCCACGCCAACGCAGTCTGCTCCGTAGCACCTACCCAGCCTGCTTCTCGATGATCGCCAGGGCCCGGTTGGCCAGGTCCAGCGTCAGGCGCAGTTGTTCCTGTTGGGCGTTCAAGGCTGCCTGGGCGGCATCGGCGCCGCCCACCGGTCGCTTGAACACAATGAACACATGCGGCATGGCGTGCTGGAAGCCCACCAGCTCCCAGCCCTGCTGGCCCTGGCTGTTGAGAAAGTCCTGCAGCTGAAACGCAGGGTCGGCGAGGCGTGCCTGCTCGGCTGCAGCCTGTTGGGCCGCTGGGCTGTTGTCATAAAACCGCGGGAACTCCTCCTTGAGGTAGGCCTCGCTGAACATCGGTGTGCCTGCGGCGGGACCTGCGGGACCATCACCACCTTTGGCTTTGGGTTTGGCGGGGGGCTCAGCAGCGCTGCTGCCACCCCCACTGCCAGCAGCAGCGCTGCCTGACGCTGGAGCAGGGCCGGGACCCGCCAGCGGCGGCGTCTCAGCAACCGGGGGTTCGATGTTGAGTCGAATCACCTGGTATTCCCAGGGTTGATGAGCTGCTTTCATCTGCCCTGACCGTGACTGCGCCCGGTTCCATGCTGCCACGGTTGAGCGTGTGCAGCTGCCACAGCACCAGTTGCGTGCGGCTGTTGCAGCCCGTTTTCTCGAGCATGGTCGAGACATGGCTCTCGACAGTGCGCGGACTCAAGCGCAGTTGGGCGGCGATGCTGCGGTTGCTGGCGCCCTGCAGCAGCAGCAACAGAACCCTGTACTCAGCAGGACTGATCGTCAGCAGTTGGTCGGGGCAGGCCATGGACACAACACCAAAAGGAGCCCAAGGATTCCCACGGGGGTGCCTGATGCCTGCTCTGCTTCGGTGCGCTGCCGTCAGACCCCAGCCGGCAGAACCACATCGCGAGCGCGCTTGATCGGCAGGTTGGCCACCAGGGCGGTGACCCGATCTTCGGTGGCCAGGCTCACGTCGCCTTCCTCGAGGTCGAGCTCGACATAACGGCTGACAACCTCGAGAATTTCCTTGCGCATCTGCTGCAGCAGCTCGGGGTTGAGGTCGCTGCGGTCGTGGGCGAGCACCAGCTGCAGCCGCTGTTTCGCGGTGGCGGCACTGGCGCTTTGGCGGCCCAGTAGCCGGTTGATCGCATCGCGCAGGGTGAGAGACATCAGAAGATCCTGGTGTTCATCAGTCGGCTGAGCTTGGCGCGCAGGCCTTGGCGCTCCAGGCTGGGGTCCACGATCGGAACATCCTCGCCTTGCAGGCGCCGCGCCACATTGTGATAGGCCAGTGCTGCTGGCGAATTGGCGCCATTGAGGGTCAGCGGTTCGCCGCGATTGGTGGAGACGATGACCTGTTCGTCCTCAACCACAAGACCGAGGAGCGGCAGCGCCAAGATGTCGGTGACGTCGCTGACGGCCAGCATCTCCTGATTGGCCATCATGCGCGGGCGCACTCGGTTGAGGACCAGCTGAATCGGCTGCACGCCTTCGGTGTTCAGCAGTCCGATCACCCGGTCGGCATCGCGCACGGCCGACACCTCGGGTGTGGTGATCACGATCGCTTCACGGGCCGCGGCAACGGCGTTTTTAAAGCCATCTTCAATGCCGGCGGGGCAGTCGATCAGCACCACGTCGAACAGGTCGCCGAGCATGGCGGCGATCTTCTTCATGTCCTCGGGCTTGAGCCACTCGAGCATGCGTGGGTTGCCTGCCGGGAGCAGCGCCAGGTTGGGCTGCTGCTTGTGTTTGACGAGGGCCTGCTCGAGGCGGCAGGTCTCGGCCAGCACCTCCTGAGCGGTGTAGACGATGCGATTCTCCAGGCCCAGCAGCAGGTCGAGATTGCGCAAGCCGAAATCGGCGTCGAGCACGGCCGTGCGCACGCCCTGCTTGGCGAGGGCTATGCCCAGGTTGGCGGTGAGGGTGGTCTTGCCCACGCCTCCCTTGCCAGAGCAGATCAGGATGTAGCGGGTCTCGGCAGCCACAGTGTGCTTTAGGGCACTTGCGAGATTAAGGCCAATCGCCGGAATGGCGTTAGAACGGTCAGAACTTCAAACTGTGTGCGGTGTTCACCTCAGCGGAGACGTCCGTGAGTTCGTCAGGGTCTGCGCATCGGCACCAGCTTCAGCGCCTGCTGGTCATGCCTGATGACGGTGCCGCGGCGGTGATTGAACTGATCGATCAGGCTCGCAGCGAATTGCGGCTCAAGCAGTTCAAGCTGCAAAGCGATGCCATCGAGCAGGCCCTGCTGCGTGCCCATCAGCGTGGCGTCAAGGTGCGGGTGATGCTCAACCCCCACACCTCTGGCGGCGACCGTTGGAACGACGACGCCTACACCCTGTTGCAGGGTTGGGGCATCGATGTCGCCTGGACATCCGAGGCCTTTCCGGTCACCCACGAAAAATCGATCGTGATTGACGAGCAGGCGGCACTGATCGCCAGTTTCAATCTGGCCGACAAGTACTTCACAGAGACCCGCGACTATGGCGTGCTGAGCCACGACCCCAACGTGGTGCAGCAAGTGATCGCCGGCTTTGAGGCCGACTGGCACCGGCAGTTTTTCGTGCCTGATCTGCATGTGGGTCTGGTCTGGAGCAGTGCCCACAGCCGCGGTCAGATGGCGCGCATCATCGACATGGCTGAGCACTCGCTTTGGATTCAACACCCCAAGTTCGTCGATGCGGTCATGCTTGAGCGAATCGTTGCTGCCCGGGATCGAGGCGTCAAAGTGCGATTGCTCTGTGGTGGCAAGCACGGCATCAGCGACTGGGACGTCTACGACACCTTTGCCTCGCTGCGCATCATGGAGCGCTTTGGCGTCAAGATCCGTCGCCAGAAGTCACTCAAGCTGCACTGCAAGCTGATCCTTGTTGATGGCTGCTACGCCCAGACCGGTTCGATGAACATCGACCGCAGTGCGTTTGATGTGCGTCGCGAGCTGGGCATCGAATCCGATGCGCCTGACGTGGTGGCACGCCTGGCGGCCACCTTTGCCGCTGACTGGAAGGAGGCCAAAAAGTATCGGGCCCCTGATCCGCTGGATCCTGCCTTCCACGAAGACGGCGAGCTGCCCCCTGACCCCCACTTTGTGCATGACTGACGCTCCTGACGATGCAGCTGAGCTGGCACCAGCTCCCGATTGCCGCGAGCTGTTTGTCGGCATGCTGTTGGTGGCGTTGTCGTCGTTTGGCGGTGGCCTGTCGGCCTGGAGCCAGCGCATCGTCGTGGAGCAGAAGCGCTGGATGAACAACGAGGAGTTCATCACCGGCCTCACCGTGGCGCGGCTGTTCCCGGGGCCCAACCAGATCAACATGGCCGTCTACATCGGCACGTCGTTCAGGGGACTGCGCGGGGCTGTGGCAGCCCTGGCGGGCATGTTGTTGGTGCCGTTTACGGTGTTAATGGGACTGGGTTTCCTCTACTTCGGCTTTCACGAGTTGCCCGCGGTCGATCGGGTGTTGGCCGGCGTCGTCGCGGCGGCGGCAGGCATGGCCCTTTCGATGGGCTTCAAGATCCTGGGCACCTACCGCAAGGACCCCTTGGCCCTGCTGCTGGCGGCGGTCGTGTTCGTGTTGCTGGCCTTTGGTCATCTGCGCCTGGTACCGGTGGTGCTGGTCAGCGGCCCGATCGCGATGGCCCTTTACTGGCCGCGTGGTCAGGCCCAGCCATGACAGCACCACTGCTGCTCGCTGAGGTCTGCACCCGTCCTCACGTCAGCGATCTGACCTCGCTGGCCCAGGTGCTTTGGGAGTTTTTGAGCCTGTCGCTGTTTTCGCTCGGGGGTGGCAACACCTTGCTGGCTGAGTACCACCACATCAGCGTCGACCAGTTCTGCTGGCTGACCAACAGTCAGTTCGCTGACATCTATGCCCTGGCCGAGGCGGCGCCGGGACCCAGTTCCATGATCGTCGGCCTGCTGGGTCTGGGTGCCGGATGGCCCGAGGGACCCTTTTGGGCCCTGCTCAGCGCCTATGGCGCCGAGGTTGCCATTCTCCTGCCCTCCACCCTTGTGATGGTGCTCGCCTGTCTGCGTTGGCAGCACATGGAGCATTCGCCCTGGCGCATCGCCTTTGAGCGGGGGCTGGGCCCGATCACCCTTGGCATTCTGTTTGCGGTCGGCCTCAAGATCCTGCATACCGCGGACTCCACGCACAAAGGCGGGCTCAGCATCCCAGGGGTGATCGTGTCGGTGATCGTCTGTGTGCTGATGCTGCGCACACGCCTCTCGCCGTTGTGGTTCATGGCCGTGGCCGGGGTGCTGGGCGGCCTCGGCTGGATCAACCGCTGAGCGTCAGGCCAGCGGCCATTGGGCGGCTGCTGGCTTGATCGCGATGACGCCATCGATCAGCTCGGCCTGCTCGGCAACGCCCACCACCGGCAGATCTTCGGGCCCACGCGCGACCGCATCGGCGATGCGCAGCTGTAGAGGACGCAGCTGCAGGGCCACGATGCGGGCGTCTTGCTCACCCCTGCAACCGGCGTGGGCTACGCCCCGCAGCGTCCCCCACACCAGGACGTGTCCGCCGGCCATGACCCGCGCGCCGGGGTTCACGTCACCCAGGACCAGCACACTGCCCGCTGCCTCGAGCAGATCGCCCGAGCGCAGTGTGCCCTGATGAATGCGCAGGGCGTTGCCATCAGCTGCGTCGGCGCTCGAGCCTGCGCTGGCGCGGGTGTCTGCCGGTTGCCAGGCCAAGCCGAGGGCGGCGGCCGCTACCCGGGTCTGCGGGGCGTCGCTGTGCAGCCGCTCCAGCCCATAGCCCGCCTCGGCCAGGGCACTGAGCAGGTCTTGCAGCTCAGTGACGCCGATGTCCCAGTGGCCCACATCGAGCCCCAGCGGTCCAGATGGCGGCAGGTTGTCCTGCAACTGGCCATCGGCCAGCCACGCCTTGACCTGCTCAAGCGGCCGCGGCTGATCGAGCCCCTCGCGCAGACAGAACACAACCATGAGCGCCAACTTAGGCAGTCCGTGCCAGCTCGCGCACCCGTTGTCGCAGTGGGGTGCTCACCTCGGCCGGGTGAATCAGCCAGGCCAGTTCGTTGCTGGCGCAAAGGCTCTGCACCAGCGCTGAGCGCTGCTCCAGCGCCTGCAACTGCTCGCCATCCCAGAGGCGCAGGCCGCCTTTATAGGGGTGGTAGCCGCGGCTCTGGCGCTGCTGCAGGCCGCAGCAGCGGTCGCTGACCAGGCCCGCCGCTGCGCTCAGTCGCCGCGCTTCGGCCAGCAGTTCGAGCCGCTGGGGCTGGGCCATATCGCTCACGTCGGTCGCCTTGAGCAGGCGGCGCTGCAACAGGCGTGCGCAGGGCTCGGCCAATTCCTCGGGCCCTGCTTCGGCCCAGCGTTGCAGGTGATAGCCGCTGCGCAGATCGTCGTTTGCCAGAAACGTGTTGAGGTCCAGGCTGCCCGTGTCCCACAGCCAGCGGGCCATGACCTCATCGGCCCAGACCGCTCCGGCACCCAGGCGCCTGGCCGTGGCGATCAGCTGGTTGAGCAGCCAGTTGCAGACCACGTTGAGCCGGTGGTTGTACACGCTGCGGTACATCAGGTTGCGCACCACCAGGTAGTGCTCGACAGCCATGAGTCCCTTGGGATGCACCGCCAGCGTGCCGTCGGGGGCCAGGGTCAGGGCCGCCAAAATGCGTTGCAGGTCCAACTGCCCGTAGCTGGCCCCTGTGCTGTAGCTGTCGCGCAGCAAGTAGTCGAGCCTGTCGCAGTCCAGCTGACTGCTGACCAGAGCGCCTACGGCGGGTTCGCTGCAGCCGCCGCGCTCGAGCAGCGTCGCGACTGCTTCGGCCAGTCCGCTCTGGTGGGCTTCGAGCAGGCCATGCAGCTCAGGGTGCTCGCGAATCAGCCGTGCTGACCAGGCTTCATGGTGCAGGCCATACATCTCTTCGCCGCTGTGGCTGAGGGGGCCATGGCCCACGTCATGGAGCAGGGCTGCAGCAAACACCAGGGCCCGCTGGGCGGCCAGCTCGGGTCGCTGACGCTCCAGCTGCTGCAGAGCCAGACGGGCCAGATGCAGCACCCCCAGCGAATGGGTGAAGCGGCTCGATTCAGCGCCGTGAAAGGTCAGAAACGCCGGTCCCAGCTGGCGGATGCGGCGCAACCGCTGAAACGGCAATGTGTCGATCAGGGCGATCGCCAGGGCTTCGGCGGAGTCACCCTGATCGAGCCTGATCGCCCCATGCAACGGGTCGTGATAGGTGCGGCTGGTCATGCTGCTTCGATCTGCTCCACCAGCAGTCGCTGGGCCTGCTCAAGCCAGTTGTCGTCATCCCCGCCGGGATTGAGCGGTTCGGCTCCGCTCAGGGGCTGATCGGGGCTGATGCCCTGATGCTGAATGTCGCGGCCGCTGGGGGTGACATACCGAGCCACCGTTACCGCCAGGCCGCTGCCATCGCCCAGTGGGATCAGACTCTGAATCAACCCTTTGCCAAATGTTTGAGCCCCCAGCAGTTGGCTGCGGCCATCGTCCTGCAGGGCCCCAGCCAAAATCTCGCTGGCGCTGGCCGTACCCCCGTTCACCAGAGTCAGCAGCGGGCCGTCATAGAGGCTTGCGGGATTGGCCAGCACGGGTGAGCCGAGACCATCGCGGCCCCGCGTCTCGACGATTGGCCCCCCGGCCAACAGCTGATCGGCCACCGCCAGACCGGCGTTGACCAGCCCACCTGAGTTGTTGCGCAGATCGAGAATCAACCCCTCGATGCCCTTGGCCTCGAGGTCCTGCAGGGCTTGGGCGACCTGTTCTGGCACCGGCTCTGAAAACTGGATGATGCGCACGTAGCCGAGAGTGTGGTTGTCCACGCGCAGGCGTTTGCTGCGCACCGGCCGCAGGTCCACCTGGCGTCGCTCCAGTTCCACCTCGATCGGAACGCCAGCGGTCCCTGTCAGTTGCACCAGGACCGTGCTGCCACTGGGGCCCCGCAGGCGGCTGGCTGTTCCTTCGAGACCCAGGTCATGGCTGGGCTGGCCATCGACGGCCAGCACCACCATGCCGCTGCTGATGCCAGCTTCGGCGGCTGGCGAGCCATCGAGCGGGGCGATCACCACAACCTCTTGGTCAGGGCTGCGCAGACCGAGCTGCAATCCAACACCCGTGACCGTGCCCTGGGTGTTGGATTGCAGGTCGCCGTAGTCGGCCGGTCGCAGTAGGCGTGTGTAGGGGTCACCCAGGGGCGCCAGCATCGACTCAATGGCGCGGTATGCGTCTTCGGATTGGTTGATCGGCTGTTCCAGCGCCTTCTGGCGCAGCCGCGTCCAGTGCACCTGGTCGAATTGCCCCGGATCCACGTAGCTCTGGTTCACCAGGCGCCAGGCCTCCACCACCAGCTGTTGGGCATCGCTGAGGGCCAGGGCTGCCGGGGCGAGCGCCAGCCAGGCGATCAGCAGTCCCGCGGCCAAGTGGCGGCAACGTGTTTCAAAGGGACGGAGGCTCACGGCGTGAACGTCGCGGTGCGTAGACTCTCGCAACCCTTTCATCCAGCTGCATGGCCAACACTCCTGCAGGAAGCCCCGGGGGCTCGAACCCCGTCTACGACTGGTTTCAGGAGCGTCTTGAGATCCAGGCCATCGCCGATGACATCTCGGCCAAGTACGTGCCTCCGCACGTCAACATCTTTTATTGCCTCGGCGGCATCACCCTGGTCTGCTTCCTGATCCAGTTCGCCACTGGGTTTGCCATGACCTTCTATTACAAGCCCACGGTGGTTGAGGCCTATGCCTCGGTCGAGCACTTGATGAACGATGTCAGCTTTGGCTGGCTGATTCGCTCGATCCACCGCTGGAGCGCCTCAATGATGGTGCTCATGCTGATTCTCCACGTGTTCCGCGTGTACCTGACCGGTGGCTTCAAGCGTCCCCGCGAACTGACTTGGGTCACTGGTGTCACCATGGCTGTGATCACGGTGAGCTTTGGGGTCACTGGCTATTCACTTCCCTGGGATCAAGTCGGTTATTGGGCCGTGAAGATCGTTTCCGGTGTTCCTGCCGCTGTTCCTGTGGTCGGCGATTTCATGGTTGAGCTGCTTCGCGGCGGCGAAAGCGTTGGCCAGGCCACGCTCACCCGCTTCTACAGCCTGCATACCTTCGTGCTGCCTTGGTTGCTCGCTGTGTTCATGCTCATGCACTTCCTGATGATCCGCAAGCAAGGCATCTCTGGTCCCTTGTGAACCCTGGTTTGTGAACCTCTCGCCGAACTTGTGTCGGCACCTTCTGTTCCGCTTCTAGCCTTCCTTCATCGGCCTCACCGCCATGCACATTCTCAAGAAGCCTGACCTCACTGATCCCAAGCTCCGGGCCAAGCTCGCCAAGGGCATGGGTCACAACTACTACGGCGAGCCCGCCTGGCCCAACGATCTGCTCTACATGTTCCCGGTGGTGATCCTGGGAACCTTCGCTTGCATCGTCGGCCTGGCGGTTCTCGATCCAGCGATGCTTGCCGACAAGGCTGATCCGTTTGCCACACCTCTCGAGATTTTGCCCGAGTGGTACCTCTATCCGGTGTTTCAAATTCTCCGCGTGGTGCCCAACAAGCTTCTGGGCATCGCGCTGCAGACCATGATTCCTCTGGGCCTCATGCTTGTGCCCTTCATCGAAAGCTTTAACAAGTTCCAGAACCCGTTCCGTCGTCCCGTGGCGATGGCCGTGTTCTTGTTTGGTACTGTCTTCACCATCTATCTGGGCATTGGTGCTGCTTTGCCGATCGACAAGTCCTTGACCCTGGGTCTTTTCTGACCACAGGACTGCTGACCTCACAGCAACTCAGCCACACAGACAAAGCCGCGGCACGAGCCGCGGCTTTTTTGTGGCTGACGCTCCAGTCTCACCGTCCTGCGCCAGAAGCCTGCAGATCCAGAACGGAGACATCGTCTGGCTTCACCCGCAGCAAGTGGTGCATCAGCAGGAAACCGACGATTGTCCAAGTCTGGTAGGTGCGTGCCTGCTGGCCCACCCATGTTCCGGTCGGCCCATCGAAGTATTCGGCCCATTGTTGGCGCGGCAGTTGATTGAGCTGGCTCCAGTAGCACTCCTCGAGCATGGCCGTCATCTGTCCCATCAAGAGGGCATCGGCATTGCGGTGACGCCTGTCGTGGAGCAGGACCGCCGCGCCAAAGCTCCAAAGCAAGCTGGGCCAATGACCACCGTTGTGGTAGCTCCATGGCCAGTTCTTGGGATCAGAGCCGGTCTTGTCACGCCATTCGTCTCCCTCCATCGGGGGGTGGCAAATGCGCATCGGCATCTGGCCCATCAGGTGCAAGCGGTTGTGGAGTACCAGGCGAAACAGAGCGCGCTGCTGGGGCGCTGTGATTAAGCCAAACAGGCAGGCCAAGGCATTGCCCAGGCTGTAGAAACGGAAGTCGGGCCGCCCCGTCCGCATGTTGCCGATCAGATACCCCCCCCGGTTTTCCAGCCAGTCCTGCAACCAGGGGGGGATCACCTGAGGCTGCACGTTGAATTCATTTTCGTGTTGTTGCTCGCCGTACTGCTCGGTGGGCCGTCGCCGCAGCACCTGCACGGTTTTGCTGGTGACCCAGTAGTGCTTGAGCAGAAAGCAGCGCAGGTCATGCAACCACTGGCGGGTCAGAACCAACCGCTGCTCCAGCATGCGGCTTTGATGGTGTTTCTGCGCCGCCTCCATCAGTCGGCAGCAACTGCGCAGGCAGCCAAACAGCAGGACTTCGACCTCCAGTGGTGCCCCCCAGACGTCCATGGGCCGATCGATCATGAAGGCGCAATCGGGCACGAACAGCACTGGTGTTCCCTCAAAGGAGGGGTGTAAGACCAGATCGAGCAACAGCTGCACGCCGCGCTGAACGGCCTGGCTGGCAGCAAACTCCCAGTCGTGGCTGTGCTGCACGTAGAACCAGCACAGCACGGGCCACCACAGGCTGGCGTCAACTGACGTGATGCGTCCGATCGAGCGTTGGCCGTAGTCGGCGATCAGCACGCCATGTCGCTCGATGAAACTCGTCGCAAACACCCCGCGGGTCTGGTAGCTGCTGCTTTGCAGTTCCAGGCAGATCGTCAGAAAGTGGCGAACGATGTCAAAGCGTCTTTGCAGCAGCAGGTAGACCATGACCGGCACGTTGTCCCGCAGGAAGACTTCGCCGTAGTTGGCCTCGTTGCCTCCTTCGGGATGTTCCAGAGCCGCGATCGATCCCACCAGCTCACCGCGCACCGACACCAGCGTGTGCTCGAAGTGCTCACGTGCTCGCGCCACAACGGCGTCTTCCTTGGAGCTAGGCCGCACTCGCCACTGGTCCTGGCTCAACGGTTGGCTCATGGCTGCCCTGCAGGCCTGCTCCAGCGTGACCCTGATCAGCCGTTGCGGCAACGCGGCAACAGTGCAGCAAGGCCGAGGCGAGAACCGCTCAGTTCTGTGGTGACAAGGGTTTTGCTGGCATAGCCCAAGGTTTCAACGAAGGAGTTGTTGCCGATCTCGCGAGTGTGGTACTATTGTTGGTCTGCGCGGTTCTCAACGGATCCATGCGCAGGTCTTGCAACCCAGGGGCCAGCCGGCCGCCGGTGTTGTAAGTTCAAGAGGTCGCCGAGAGGCGACGGCCACGAGAGCCC
>CAYFMB010000029.1:0-13146 GCA_964344095.1 uncultured Klebsiella sp. | reverse complement strand
GCCCAATGCGTGACGCCATGGCCGTAGCGGCCGTCCCCGAGCCGGCGCGCCGGCTGCGGCTGGCCACGGTCTGGCTGGCGGGCTGCAGCGGCTGTCACATGTCGCTGCTCGATCTCGACGAGTGGTTGTTCGAGCTGGCCCGCTGGGCCGACATCGTCTACTCACCGGTCGCCAGCGACACCAAGGTGTTCCCCTCTGGCGTCGACATCTGCCTGGTGGAAGGCGCTGTGGCCAACACCGCGAACCGCGAGCTGGCCCTGCAGCTGCGGGCGCGCAGCCGCCTGGTGGTGGCGTTTGGCGACTGTGCCATCACCGGCAACGTGCCGGCATTGCGCAATCTCAGTTGCCGCGAACGCGTGCTCGATCGCGGTTATGTGGAGCTGGCCGATCAGTCGCCCCAGCACCCCTGTGCCCCAGGCATTGTGCCTGAGCTGCTTGAGCGGGTGCTGCCCCTGCACGCGCTGATCGCGGTGGATCTTTTTATGCCCGGCTGCCCGCCCCCAGCTCCCCGAATCCGCGCGGTGCTGGAGCCCTTGCTGCACGGCCATACGCCCGTGCTCGAGGGTGCCGACCTGCTGCGGTTTGGTTGAGGGGGGAGGCACCATGACCCGCACGATCACGATCGACCCGGTGACCCGCATCGAGGGTCACGCCAAGATCACCCTGCACCTTGATGCAGCAGGGCAGCTGGCCGATGCCCGCTTTCACGTGGTCGAGTACCGCGGCTTTGAGCGCTTTTGCGAGGGCCATGTGTTCACCGAGATGGCCGGCATTACGGCGCGCATCTGCGGCATCTGTCCGGTGAGCCATCTGCTGGCAGCGGCCAAAACCGGCGACAAGTTGCTGGCGGTGCAGCCCCCGCCGGCGGCACGGCAACTGCGGCGGCTGCTCAACCTGGCCCAGATCTGCCAGAGCCATGCGCTCTCGTTCTTTCACCTCAGCAGCCCCGACTTTCTGCTGGGTTGGGAGAGCGACCCGGCCCGTCGCAACGTGTTCGGGCTGATGGCGGCCGATCCCGAGCTGGCCCGCGCCGGCATTCGCCTGCGCCAGTTCGGCCAGCAGGTGATCGAGCTGCTGGGCGGCCGCAAGATCCATGCGGCCTGGGCAGTGCCCGGCGGCGTGCGCAGCCCCATGAGCGTCGAAGCGCGCGATTGGATGAAGGAACGACTACCCGAGGCCAAGGCCACGGTGGCCCAGGCGCTTGTGCTTTACAAACGCCTGCTCGATGGGGCGTTGGCGCGCGAACAACGCAGCTTTGGCACCTTTGAGTCGCTGTTCATGGCCCTGGTGGCGCCCGATGGCCGCTGGGAGTGCATCGAGGGGGCGATCCGCTTCGTCGATGCCCGCGGCCAGATCGTCGCCGATGGGCTCATGGAAGACGACTACGCCAGCTTCCTGGGCGAGGCGGTGGAGCCCTGGAGCTATCTCAAGTTCCCGTACTACAAACCGCTTGGTTATCCCGAAGGGATGTACCGGGTCGGCCCGTTAGCCAGGCTCAATGTGTGCGAGCACATCGGCACCCCTTGGGCTGATGCCGAACTGGCTGAGTTTCGCCAACGCAGCGGTACTCGCGAAAGCGGCGGCCGCATCGTCACCTCCTCCTTTGCTTTCCACCACGCCCGCCTGGTCGAGATCGTTGCCTGCCTCGAGGCGATTGAGCAGTTGGTCGCCGATGACACCTTGATGCACGGCCGTGTGCGCGCCCACGCCGACCTCAATGCCAACGAGGCGGTGGGGGTGAGCGAGGCCCCCCGCGGCACCCTGTTTCACCACTACCGCGTCGACAACAACGGTCTGATCACGCGGGTCAACCTGATCATTGCCACCGGTCAGAACAATCTGGCGATGAACCGCACCGTGCTTCAGATCGCGCGGGAGTTCATTCCGCTGCCCGTGTCCGAGGGCGTTGAGATCCCCGAACCCTTGCTCAACCGCGTTGAGGCGGGGATTCGCTGCTTTGATCCCTGCCTCAGCTGCAGCACCCATGCGGCAGGGCAGATGCCGTTGCGCATTGCCTTAGTGGATGCCGGCGGGCGGGTGCTGGCGGAGCGGCTGCGGGCGTCGACATAGCGACCCAGGAAGTCGCGCACCAGGGCATTGACCGAGGTGCGCTCACGCAGAGCGGCCTTTCGCGCCTGATGCAGCAAGGCATCGTCGATGGCGAGGGTGAGATTGGCCTTGCTTCGATATGACGAGGGATTCGTGTAGCACGGGCCGCGGGCTTTGCTGCTGTTTGCATCGCGCTGGCAGCTCCTTGGATCGCTGAAATGGTGAAGAGCGAGGTGCGTGTTCCATGGTGCGGCGTCTCCAGTCCAAGCGGTTGGTGATCGGCATCGGCAACCCCCTGCGTGGCGACGACGGCGTCGGGGCGTTGCTGGCGGAGCAGGCTGCTGTGCAGACCGCCGCTGAGCCCGGTGGATCGGTGGCGGTGCGTTGCGTGCAACAGCTCACGCCCGAGCTGGCCGCAGAGCTGGCCCGCCTCGATGCGGTGCTGTTCATCGATGCCTGTTCGGTGCCGGCTGGCGCGCTGCCCAAGCTGATGTCGCTTCAGCCGGCAGGCGCAACGCTCGAGGGCACGAGCGGCGCCAGTCACCGGCTCGACCCTGCTGGGCTGCTAGCGGTGTCTCAGGTGCTTTACGGCCGCGCTCCTGAAGCCCAGGTGTTGCTGGTGCCGGCCCGTGACTTTGAGCACGGCATGGCTCTCAGTGCCGAGTTGCGGGCGGTGCTGCCCCAGGCCCGAACCCTGCTGCGTCAGTGGTTAAGCGGTCATGCATGAGCTCAGCCTGATGGCCTCGCTGCGCGACCTGGCTCTGGAACAGGCCCGTGTCCACGGGGCATGCCGCATTGCGGCAATCACACTGCGCATCGGCAGCCTGGCCGGGGTCGAGCCCGATGCCTTGCGGTTTGCCCATGAGGTGGTGATGACCGGCACCGCGGCCGAGGGAGCGCGCTTGCAGATCGAGATGGTGCCTGCCCTGTTTGAGTGCGAGCCCTGTCAAGTGGCCTTTGCCGCCGAAGCGGGCGACTGCTTCTGCCCGGTTTGCGGCACGCCCAGCCGCCAACTGATCCAGGGGCGAGAGCTGCAGCTGGCGTCGTTGGAGCTCGATTGAGCGATGGCCCAGGCCAGCCGCGATTGCGGCCGGCCGACCGTCGATGCCTCGTTTTCTGCTTAGCCTCAAATTCCCGCGGTTGCGTCCATGTGCGTCGACTGTGGTTGCAGCGCACCGGCCAGTCCGTTGCCGGTGCAACACCTGGAGCTGGGAGCGGCCCTGCTCGGGCGCAATGACGCCCTGGCTGCGCAGTTGCGGCAACGCTTTGGGGCAGCTGGCCTGCCGGTCCTCAACCTGCTGTCATCGCCGGGCTCGGGCAAGACCGCTCTGCTCGAGCGCCTTGGTGCAGCGCTTCGTGCTGCTGGCCGCCGCGTGGCGGTGATCGTGGGCGATCTCGCCACCGACAACGATGCGCGACGCCTGCAAGCCGCCGGTCTGACGGCCGTGCAGATCACCACTGGCCAGGCCTGTCATTTGGAGGCTTCCATGGTGCAGCGGGCTTTGCAAGCTCTGTCGCAGCCGCTGGAGGGCTTCGACCTGCTGGTGATCGAAAACGTTGGCAATTTGGTCTGCCCGGCCGCCTATGACCTGGGCGAGAGCCTGCGGTTGGTGCTGCTCTCGGTCACCGAAGGCGAAGACAAACCGCTCAAATACCCCGCAACGTTTCATGGTGCAGATCTGGTGGTGATCAGCAAGCTCGATCTGCTCGAGGCCACCGGTTTCGATCTGGCCCATGCCCGCCACCACATCAGCCGTGTGGCGCCTCAAGCGCGGGTGCTGGAGGTATCGGCCCGCACGGGGCTGGGCCTGGCGGAGCTGGTCGAGCAGCTGGGACTCGCTGGATTCGACGCTTCAGCGCTCGCACGCCTGTCGCCTGAGGTGCCCTTTCCAGTGTGATGACACCGTCCCATCTGCAGCTGCGCTGTCGCGGTGTGGTGCAGGGTGTGGGGTTCCGCCCCGCCGTGCATCGCCTGGCCAGCGCTCTGGGGCTGCGCGGCGCCATTGTCAATGAGCAGGGTGAGGTGTTGCTGGACCTCTGGGGAGCGCGCCCTGACCTGGATCAGTTTCTGCTTCAGTTGTCAGGTGTCCTGCCGCCGCAAGCCCAGCTGGAGCCGTTGCAGCCGCAATGGCTACCGAGTAGTCGTGATGGCCCGCCTGATCTGCGCATCGGCAGCACGGGTGCTGCATCGCTGGGCGCCGGTTGGGTTGCCCCTGCCTTGGTGCCTGATCTGGCTCCGTGCCCTGCCTGCCTGGCTGAGCTCAGGGACCCCGCCAACCGCCGCCACGGCTACCCGTTCATCAGCTGCAGCAGCTGCGGACCTCGCTACAGCATCGCCACGGCCGAGCCCTATTGCCGCGCCAACACCACCCTGGCGGGCTTTGAGCTCTGCCCCGACTGCCAGCACGAATTTGATGATCCCGCTGACCGCCGTTTTCACGCCGAGACCACCGGCTGCCCCATGTGCGGCCCGCGGTTGCGCTGGCTCGCGCTCAGCGAGCCAGCATCGGCCGAGGGTGATCCACTGCAGCGGGCCGTGGCGCTGCTGCGGGCTGGAGGCATTGTGGCGGTGCAGGGTGTCGGCGGCTTTCAGCTGTTGGTCGATGCCACCAACGCCGCTGCTGTAGCGCGTTTGAGGCGGCGCAAACGGCGACCGGCCAAACCACTGGCGCTCCTGGTGGCAGCGTTGGCACCACTCGAGACGTGGTTGGAGATCAGCGCGGCCGAACGGACGGCGCTGATGGCACCTCAGGCGCCGATCGTGTTGCTGCGGCGGCGCCAGCCGCCCGGCCGTTCCCCGTTGGGGGAGGGGTTGGCCCCCGGCAGCCTGGAGCTTGGGGTGATGTTGCCGGCGTCACCGCTGCATGTGCTCCTGGCCGATGCGTGCGGCCGCCCTCTGGTGGCCACCAGCGGCAACCGCAGCGGTGAGCCGATCTGCCATGACGTCGATGATGCGCTGCGGCGACTGGGTGATGCCGCTGCTCCGATCGCCGATGGCGTGCTGCTGCACAACCGAGCCATTGCCCGTCCCCTCGACGATTCGGTGCTGCGCTGCATCGACGAGAAGCCTGTGCTGTTGCGGCGGGCGCGGGGGTATGCACCCACACCGTTGAAGCTGGCCGCTGCCGCAACCGCCGCGGGTGTGGTGCTGGCCCTGGGCAGTGATCTCAAGGCGGCCCCGGCCCTGGCCCTGGGCGCGCGGGTCTGGGTTGCGCCCCAGTTGGGTGATCTGGCCAACAGCCGCAGCCACGACCAGTGGCAGGTGGGCCTGTCTGAGCTGCTGACGCGCCATGGCGAGCAGCTCGAGACGATCTGCAGCGATCAGCACCCGGGCTATCGCAGTGTGCAGTGGGCGCGTGAGCGCTGCCGCGCCCAGCCCCGTTGGCGCCATGTTGCGGTGCAGCATCACCATGCCCACGCTCTGGCGGTGCTCGCCGAGCACGGCCGTGAGCCGCCTGCGCTGGTGCTGGCGTTCGACGGCCTGGGCTACGGCGCCGGTGCGGTGCCGTTGTGGGGCGGCGAAGGGTTCCAGCTGGCCGCCAATGGCCACTGCCTGCGGCGGGTCACTCTGCGCCCGTTCCCGTTGATTGGTGCTGAGCGGGCTGCGGTCGAACCGCGCCGTGTTGCCCTGGGTTTGCTGGCAAGTGCGGGCGCCTGGGCTTTGCAGCATCCTGGTGCCGCCGCCAGCCTGCTGGCCTTTACCGAGGCAGAGCGACAGGGGCTGCTGCAGGCCCTGGCCGCTGACTGCCAGAGCCCCCGCACATCGAGCGCAGGCCGCTTGTTTGATGCGGTGGCGTCGTTGCTGGATCTGGTGCAGCAGCTCAGCTACGAGGGTCAGGGGGGGCTGGTGCTGCAGGGGGCCGCTGAGGTGGCCCTGGCGGCCGGCGGCGATGCGGCTGCCAACGCCTACCCCCTGCCGCTGGTGGCTGCGCCAGCTTCACAAGGGTTGCCGCAGTGGTGGGATTGGCAGCCTCTGCTGCAGGCTCTG
Organism: uncultured Klebsiella sp.; assembly: GCA_964344095.1. Taxonomy (GTDB): domain Bacteria; phylum Cyanobacteriota; class Cyanobacteriia; order PCC-6307; family Cyanobiaceae; genus RGUW01. The sequence continues at coordinate 7,109 of CAYFMB010000029.1, read as the reverse complement.
CTGGCTGACCGTGTCGCCGGGGTCGAAGCCCAGCTGTGCGCCCTGCGGTTCCATCAGGCTTTGACCTCTGCCGCAGTGAGTTGGGCTGCCCACGAGGCGGCCGCAGGTGCGTTGGGCCCTGTGGTGCTGTGCGGTGGTTGCTTTCAGAACAGGGTGCTTCTGGACGGCAGCATCGCTGCCCTGCGCAGCGCCGGGCTCGAGCCCTTGTGGGCCGAACAGGTGCCCAGCGCCGATGGCGGCCTGGCCCTGGGGCAGTTGCTGGCGGTGCGATTGGCCCCGCGGATCTGGGTCAGTTCTGCCGCAGGGGCTGATCGCGCCAGCGCAACGCTCTAAACCGAGAACAGCACGACAGGGGAGGCCCGCCCCATGTGCCTGGCGAGCAGCGGCACGATTGTGGCCATTGAGGTCACGGACGAGGACACCCTCTGGTTGAGGGCTCAGGTTGATTTTGGCGGCGTGCGCCAGTGGGTCAGCCTGGCCTGCCTCCCTCAGGCCACGGTTGGCGATCGGGTGCTGGTGCATGTGGGCGTCGCCCTCAGCCTGGTGGAGAAGGAGCCATGACTCAGCTCGCCAGCGTCACCCTTGATGCCAACGAAGCGGTCGCCCGCGTTGCTTATCGCCTCAATGAGGTGATCGCGATCTATCCGATCACGCCAGCCTCCCCCATGGGCGAATGGGCCGACGCCTGGGCTGCTGCAGCGCGCCCCAACCTCTGGGGCGGTGTGCCCGATGTGGTCGAACTGCAGAGCGAGGGGGGGGCTGCCGGCACCATTCACGGCGCCCTGCAGGCCGGGGCCCTGGCCACCACCTTCACCGCCAGCCAGGGGCTGCTGTTGATGACCCCCAACCTCTACAAGCTGGCGGGGGAGCTGACACCGGTGGTGCTTCATGTGGCCGCGCGCGCGCTCGCCGCCCAGGGGTTGTCGATCTTTGGCGATCACGGCGATGTGATGGCCACCCGGGGCACCGGTTGCGGCATCCTCTGCGCTGCCTCGGTGCAGGAGGCGAGTGACTTCGCTGCCATCAGCACGGCGGTAAGCCTGCGCAGCCGCTTGCCGTTCCTGCACATGTTCGACGGCTTTCGCACCTCCCACGAGATTCAGAAGATTCAGCCCCTCAGCGACGCACAGTTGCGGGCGCTGATCTCTGCGGAGGCGATCAGCGACCACCGCCGCCGCGCCCTGAGCCCTGAGCATCCGCTGCTGCGAGGCACCAGCCAGAACCCCGATGTCTACTTCCAGGGCCGCGAAACGGTGAATCCGTTCGTCGATGCGACGCCCGGGCAGCTGCTCGAGGTGCTGGAGCAGTTCGCCGACCTCTCTGGTCGCCGTTATGCCCCCTACGACTACACCGGGCCGCCTGATGCCGAGCGCGTGCTGGTGCTGATGGGGTCGGGATGCGAAACCGCCGCCGAGACCTTGGAGACACTCAATGGTGCAGGGGAGCGCACCGGTCTGCTCACGGTGCGGCTGTTTCGGCCGCTGGCAGCCCGGATGCTGGTGGCGGCCCTGCCTGCCAGCATCCGCGCGATCGCCGTGCTCGATCGTTGCAAGGACCCCGGTGCCGCCGGCGAGCCCCTCTACCTCGATGTGGTCACCGCCATCGCCGAACACTGGGCCACCGTGCATGGGCAGGCTGGACCGTTGCCCCGGGTGCTGGGTGGTCGTTATGGACTCGGTTCCAAGGAGTTCACCCCCGCCATGGTCAAGGCGGTGGTGGATCACCTGCAGCCCCTACTCACCGCTGGCCTGGCTGGGCCGTTCCCGCTCAACCATTTCACGGTCGGCATCGACGACGACCTGACCCATCGCTCCCTGCCGTTCGACGTCAGCTACGTCACGGAACCCTCCTTGCAGGATGCACCCGATTTGGTGCGGGCTGTGTTTTATGGCCTGGGCTCCGATGGAACCGTCGGGGCTAACAAGGCGTCGATCAAGATCATCGGTGAGGGGACTGATCTCTTTGCCCAGGGTTATTTCGTCTACGACTCCAAGAAGTCGGGGTCCGTCACGGTGTCGCACCTGCGCTTCGGCCCACGGCCGATCCGCTCCGCTTATCTGATTCAGCGGCCCACCTTCGTGGCCTGTCACCAATGGGATTTTGTTGATCGCTTTGATCTGCTGGCCGGCATTGAAGCCGGAGGTGTGTTTCTGCTCAATAGCCCCTACGAGCCTGCTGAAACCTGGTCGCGCCTGCCTGAAGGCCTGCGCCAGGTGATTCGCTGCCAGCAGCTCAAGGTGTTTGTGATCCAGGCCGATCGGGTGGCGCGCCAGGCCGGCATGGGGCCGCACATCAACACCGTGATGCAAGCCTGCTTCTTTGCTGTCAGTGGGGTGTTGCCGCGCGATGAGGCGATCGCGCGCATCCGCGCCTCGATCCATCAGACCTACGGCCACAAGGGCGAGGCCGTGGTGGCGCGCAATCTGGCGGCCCTTGATGCCAGCCTCGATCATCTGTTCAGGCTCGATTGGCGGCGGCTTGACCAGATGCTGGCGCTGGCAACGCCCACTGCCATGGAGCCCCAGCCACGCGCTGATCCCGCCCTGGCAGAGCGTCTGGCAGCGGCACCAGCATTCGTGCGCGAGGTGATCGCGCCCATGCTTGAACGACGCGGCGACGCCTTGCCGGTGAGTGCCATCCCTTGTGATGGCAGCTGGCCTGTGGGCACCGCGCGCTTTGAGAAGCGCAACATCGCCGCCGACGTCCCTGTCTGGGAGAGCGACCTGTGTGTGCAATGCGGCAAATGCGTGATGGTCTGTCCCCACGCCGTGATCCGTGCCAAGGTCGCCAGCAGTGAGGCGTTGGCGCAGGCTCCTGAGGGGTTTCGCACAGCACCGGCGCGCGATCACGCCTTTGCCGGGCAGCAGTTCACGATCCAGGTGGCCGCTGAAGACTGCACGGGCTGCGCGCTCTGTGTGGCCGTGTGCCCGGCCCGCGACCGCAGTGAGCCTCAGCGCAAGGCGATCAACATGGCTCCCCAGCGGCCCTTGCGCCAACAGTCCCGCGCCTGCTGGGACTTCTTTTTGCAGCTGCCTGAGGTGCCGCGCGATCAGCTCAACCTCCACAAGATCGGCCAACAGCAGTTGCAGCAGCCCCTGTTTGAGTTTTCGGGGGCCTGTGCCGGTTGTGGCGAGACGCCCTACCTGAAACTCGCCAGCCAGCTGTTCGGCGATCGCCTGTTGATCGCCAACGCCACTGGTTGCAGTTCGATCTACGGCGGCAATTTGCCCACCACCCCCTGGTGCAGCAATGCCGATGGGCGCGGGCCTGCCTGGAGCAATTCGCTGTTTGAAGACAACGCCGAATTCGGCTTCGGCATGCGCGTGGCCCTGGACCAGCGACGTCGCAGTGCGCTTGCGTTGCTGCAGCGGTTGGCTGCCGAACTCTCACCGGAGCCGCTGTCTCCTGCGTTGCTTGAGGATCTGCGCGACGCTGATCAGAGCGATGAGGCTGGCATCGCCGAACAGCGCCAGCGGGTGGCGATCCTCAGGCAACGGCTTCTGGATTGGTTGGAGCACTCGGCGACAGCGGGAGGCCCAGTCGATGCTCTGGTTGCTCCGGTTCGCCAGCTGCTGGATCTGCTCGATGCCCTGGTCAAGACCAGCGTGTGGTTGGTGGGCGGCGATGGCTGGGCCTACGACATCGGTTTCGGTGGTCTGGACCATGTGCTCGCCAGCGGCCGCGATATCAACGCCCTGGTTCTCGACACCGAGGTGTACTCCAACACCGGCGGTCAAGCTTCCAAGGCCACTCCCTTGGGCGCCGTGGCCAAGTTTGCAGCGGCAGGTAAGCCCTCGGCCAAAAAGGACCTGGGCTTGATGGCGATGACCTATGGCCATGTCTACGTGGCCAGTGTCGCCATGGGGGCTCGCGACGAGCACACGATTCGGGTCTTTCTGGAAGCGGAGAGTTACCCGGGCCCTTCGCTGATCCTGGCTTATTCCCACTGCATCGCCCATGGCATCGACATGGCCCAGGGCATGGCGCATCAGAAGCTTGCGGTGCAGACGGGCCGCTGGTTGCTGTACCGCTACGACCCGCGCCGTGCCGCTGCTGGCAAGAACCCCCTGCAGCTCGACAGTCCGGCGCCGCAGCGGCCGCTGCAGGAAGCGATGCAGGCCGAGAACCGCTTCCGCATGCTGCGCGATCGCCAGCCTGAGCGTGCACAGGAGCTGGGCCGCGCGGCTCAGGCCGAGGTCGAACGTCGTTGGGCTACCTACCGCGCCCTGGCCGCTCAGGGGGCGCCATGAGGATGGCCCGCGAGCCCAAGGCCTGCCTGGCCGAGCTGGCCGCAAGCTTGAGCCGCCCTTGGACGCTGATGGAGGTCTGCGGTGGTCAGACCCACAGCATTCTCCGCTGGGGCATCGACCAACTGCTGCCAAGCACGATCGACCTGATACATGGGCCCGGCTGCCCGGTCTGCGTGACCCCGGCGGCCACCCTTGATCAGGCGCTGCGGCTGGCCGCGCGGCCCGAGGTGATTCTGTGCTCCTACGGCGACATGCTGCGGGTGCCGGGCAGTGACCCGGCGGCGGACGCGGCCACCTTGTTGCAGGTCCGCAGTGCGGGGGCCGATGTGCGCTTGCTCACCACGCCCCTGCAGGCCCTGGAGTTGGCCCTGCGCCATGTGCAGCGGCAGGTGGTGTTTTTGGCGGTCGGGTTCGAGACCACCGCCCCGGCCACCGCCCTGCTGGCGGAGCAGGCGCGCCGGTTGGCGCTGTCGAACTTGACGTTGTTATGCGCCCATGTGCGTGTGGTGCCAGCGATGGAGGCGGTGATCGCTGCGCCGGGTCACCGGGTGCAGGGGTTTCTGGCAGCAGGACATGTGGCCGCTGTGATGGGCAGCGCCGAGCTCGAGCAGCTGGTGGTGCGCCGGCACCTGCCGGTGGTGATCACCGGCTTTGAGCCGCTGGAGTTGCTGCAGGGGGTGCTGGCCTGCGTGCGCCTGCTCGAGGCGGGCACGCCTGCTCTGGTCAATGCCTACCGGCAGGTGGTGCGTCCGGCGGGCAATCCGGCCGCTCAGCGGCTCTTGCAGCAGGTGTTTACCGCCGCCGATGGGGTCTGGCGCGGCCTGGGCACCATCGCCGGCGGGGTGCTGCAACTGAGGCCCTCGTACCGCCATTTGGATGCCCGCCTGCGCTTTGGGCTGGCTGACCCGGCGATGGCCGAGGCGGCGGGACCCTGCATCAGCGCCGCCGTGCTTCAGGGTCGCCGCCGCCCCCATGAATGCCCCAGCTTTGGCACGGCCTGTACCCCCAGCCACCCCCTCGGAGCGCCCATGGTCTCGAGTGAGGGGGCATGCGCGGCATACCACGCCTATCGGCGGTCCGGGCATGGCTGAGCACGACCGCATTCAGCTGGGCCACGGCGGCGGCGGCACGCTGATGCAGGAGCTGATCACTCAGGAGTTTCTGCGCCTCTACCCCGAACCGCGCCAACCCCTCCACGACGCCACCCGGCTGGACCTGCCCCATGGCCGCCTGGCCTTCTGCAGCGACGGTTATGTGGTCCAGCCGCTCGACTTTGAAGGCGGTGACATCGGCCAGCTCGCGGTCACCGGCACCGCCAACGACCTGGCGATGGCCGGTGCGCGGCCGTTGCATCTGAGCGCCAGCTTCATCCTTGAGGAAGGCCTGCCACTGGTGGTGCTGCGGCGCCTCGTGGGCTCGATGGCCGCGGCTGCCCAGGCCTGCGGCGTTGCGATCGTCACCGGTGACACCAAGGTGGTTGAGCGTGGCAAGGCCGACGGGGTGTTCATCACCACCAGCGGTATCGGCCTGGTCGAGGCCGCGGGACCCATCGATCCCGGCGCCATCAGGGCTGGTGATCAGCTGCTGCTCAGCGGCGATCTGGGGCGACACGGGTTGGCGATCCTGGCGGCGCGCCACGGCCTTGAGCTGGAGCCGCCGGTGGCCTCCGACTGCGCCCCGCTCTGGCCGCTGGTGGAGGCTCTGCTGGCGGCGTCCTTGCAGCCCCATTGCCTGCGGGACCTCACCCGGGGTGGGTTCGGCAGTGCCCTGGCTGAGCTGGCTGTCGCCAGCGGCTGCGACCTGGTGCTCGAGGAGGGGGCCATTCCGCTTGCGCCCGGAGTGGCAGCCACTTGTGCCCTGCTCGGTCTGGAGCCGCTGCACCTGGCCAATGAGGGGCGCTTTGTGGCGGTGATGCCGGCGGCGTTGGCAAGTCAGGCCGCGGCGCTTCTGGCTCCCCATGGCGGTTGCTGGGTGGGCGAGGTGCGACCGGCCCAGGGCCGGGACCCCCAGGTGTGCCTGCGGACCCCCCTGGGCAGCGAGCGGCTGTTGCCCCCATTCAGTGGCGACATGTTGCCGCGCATCTGTTAATGCACCAGCTGCAACCTTGACAGTCCTAGGTTTGAGTGCCACCGGACGGCCTTGAGGTCTCCCGGAGGTTCATCGGAGCGTCCATGGACCTCACCCCCTATCTCGGGACCCTCGAGGGCACAACCCTGGACCAGGTGCTGCTGTCGGTGGCGATCCAGGGCAAGGTGGCCATCGCGATGAAGGGGCGCTTTCTGCTGCGCTCGGTGTGCGAGAGCTTCCAGGACCGCAGCCGCATCGGCTGCGCCGTCACCGATGAGCCCAGCTGCCTGGGCTACTTGGGTCAGGAGCCTTATGAACTGTTGATCTGCACCGATTACCTCGAGGCAGGCAATGGTTTCGAGCTGGCACGCAAGGCTCGCGAGGCGCATGCTCAGCTCAAGGTGGTGGTGTTGGCCCTGGGTGATCTGATCCCGGCCGAATATGCCGACGCTCCCTGGTTGGAGGCCGTCGTGGCCGAGGCCGACTTCAGCGGTGATCAGCGCCCCCTGCAGGCCGCGGTCATGGCGGTGATGGGCGGCCACTCGTACCGCAGCCCCTCGCTGCGCACCGGCACGCTGCCCTACCTGAGCTGCCCGCGGTTGACCCCGCGCGAATACGAGGTGCTCGACCTGCTGGCCAGCGGCCTGAGCGACCGTGAGATTGCCCAGAAGCTGGTCGTCAGCGAGGAGACGGCCAAGACCTACACCAAGCGGCTGCTCAAAACCCTTGACGTGAGCAACCGTCTGCAGGCGGTGCTCAAGGGCATGCGCTGCGGCATGGTGCAGTTGTGAG
>CAYFMB010000028.1:0-13207 GCA_964344095.1 uncultured Klebsiella sp. | reverse complement strand
TGCTGGGCGGCTGCAGCGGCACCCGCTTTGGCGATCAGCTGTCCCGCAGCTTTTCAGCTCCCCAACCCGCCGCCAAGGCTCCACCAACGGCCAACAGCGCCAAACCCGGCAACACAACCACCACCACCGCCAAGACTCCGAGCCCGACCACGGCCCCGGCCAAGCCGGCAACAGCGCCAACGGCGGTCACCGCGGCTGCCCCCAAGCCGGCCATGGTGATGACCCCGGCGCCTTACCGCATCACGATTCAGCTGCCCTCGGCCGATCCCTCGGCTCCCGCCGAAGTCGTCACCGAGGCCCTGCGCAAGGCCGGCGTGCCATTTGAGGTCGAAATGATCGAACGGGTCAGCGCGACCGGCGGCACAGCACCAGCACCCTCGACCAGGCCGGCGCCGCAGCCCCGCTGAGCCGATGTCGCAACGCCCGCTCAACCGCGCCCAAGCCCGCCAGCTGACCGAAACCGCCTACCTGGCCTCGGCGACAGCTCTGCTCTGGATCGCTCTGTACTACCTGCCCGTGGGCAGCCCGCTGTTCCGGCTGGCATTGCCCCTGCCCCTGGCCCTGCTGCAGCTGCGCCACGGCTGGCGTTGCGCCCTCGAAGGACTGACGGTGACGGGCCTGCTGCTGGTGGCACTGATGGGGCCGATCCGCGGGCCCCTGGTCTTGTTTCCCTATGGAGCACTGGCCCTGTGGCTGGGCTGGTGCTGGCGCCTCCGCATCAGCTGGTGGTGGAGCTGGGGGATCGGCAGCGTGATTGGTGCGGCGGGCTTTCTGGTGCGCGTGGCGGTGCTGTCGGTGCTGGTGGGCGAAAACCTCTGGGTGGTGATCACCACGGCGGCGGCCGGGCTGCTCGAAAAACTGCTGGGACTGGTCGGTCTGGCCGGCAGCATCGAGTTGCTGCAGGTGCAGCTGGCCGCGCTGCTGCTGGTGTGGCTGCAGAACGGCATCACCGTGCTGGCGCTGCATGCGGTCGCCTACTGGATCTTTCCGCGGCTCAAAGCCCCCATCAGCGAACCGCCCGAAGCCCTGCGCGCGCTGGTGGCCCTTGACCCGCTCTGAAGGCCGGCCATGGCGGCCCCGCTGATCGCGCGCATCGGCGCGCAATGGCCGCAGCTCACACCGATGCTGCTGCTGGCTGGCACCGACACCGCCGCGATCGAAGGCATCTCGGCCGCTGGAGCGACGCCGCAGGCGCGGCGCCAGACCGCCGCCGCCGACGCCGAGCTGCTGCGGCTGGGCCCGGCTGCGCGCCTGCCCCACGCCCTGCCGCCCCTACCGGCGGGGGTGAGCCCAGCCCTGATCAGCCATGTGGTCCTGCAGGAGCTGGGACTGCTGCAACGGCTGCTGGTGGTGGACCTGGGGGCTCCGCTGGCCCCGGCAGTGGCCCACCTGCGCCTGCCACCACCCGAGGCCGAGGGCCCGGCGCGCTGCCTGAGTAGCGGTGCCGCGATGACACCCGCGCGGGTCCAGGCGCTGCTGCAGCGCGGGCGGCGCTGGGGCCAGGCCTGGCCTGCCAACATGCCGCTGCTGCTGGCCGAATGCGTCCCTGGCGGCACCAGCACCGCCCTGGCGGTGCTGCAAGGGCTGGGCATTGCCGCGGCGGGGCTGGTGGGGGGCAGCCTGCTGCAGCCGGTCCATGGGCTCAAGGCCCACCTGGCCCAGCAGGGGCTGGCAGCAGCCGGACTGCATCCGGCCGCAGCCGAACCTGCCCCGGCCGCTGCGGTTCTCGCGGCGGTTGGCGATCCGATGCAGGCTCTGGCGGCGGGTCTCTGTCTGGCCGCGGCCGAACGGCAGCTGCCGCTGGTCCTGGCCGGCGGCAGCCAGATGGCAGCCGTGCTGGCCCTGGCCCTGGCCCTGGCCCCCGAACCCCTGCGCCAGGCGGTGGCCCGCCACAGCATCGTGGTGACCACCGCCTGGGTGCTGGGCGACCCGGGCAACAATCTGGAAGCCTTGTTGCAGCGCATCGGTGACCACTGGGGGGTGCGACCCCAGCTGCAGGCGGCGGCGCTGCGTTTTACCGACTGTCGCCACCGGGCCCTGCGCGACTACGAGCGGGGCTACGTCAAGGAAGGGGTGGGCGCCGGCGGTCTGGCCTGGCTGTGGCAGCTGAGCGGCCGCAGCCCCGAGCAGTTGGCCCGCGCCTGCGACCGCGCCTGCGGGCAACTGCTTGGGCCCTAGGGTGCAGGCAGCGACGCTCGGCTGCCCGTGCTCTCCCGCCGCCAGCTGCTACAGGGCTCGCTGGGGACCCTGGGGCTGATGGGGCTGACAGCCTGCAGCCGCCGCGGTCCCAAACTGCTGGCCGCAGAGGGCATGGTGCCCCGAGCGTGGCTGTCGGCCCTGCCCCAGCCCTGGAGCCTGCAGGAGACTGCCGGTCCCGAGCAGATCGTGACTGCTTTGGGCCGCCGTGCCCCTGAAACAGGGCTCATAGCCCTCAGCGATGGCTGGGCCACCAGCCTGGAGCGCCGCCAGCTGCAACCCTTCGAGGCCCCCCAGCTGCTGGCGCGACTGGCCGCCGCCGCCGGTCCGGTGAGCCGCCTCTACGGCCCCCCCGATGGAGCCCCGCTGGCCTTCCCCTGGGCCTTCAGCCCCTGGGTCCTGGCCCTGCGAAACCAGAGCGAACTGCTGGCCCCCGCCCGGCAAAACTGGCAAGTGCTGCTGGACCCCCGCCTCGCGGGAAAGCTGGTCCTGCCCTCGAGCCCGCGGATCAGCATCGAGCTGATGGGCGCCGACCCGATGCGCTTGCGGCAACTGCGCCGCCAGGCTTTGGCCTGCGACGAAGTTCAAGGCCTCAACCTGCTGCTCAACGGCGACGCCCGCGCTGCGGTGCTGCCGTTGCAGCGTCTGATCCCGCTGCTGCGCCGCGATCCGCGCTTGCAGGTCGTGCTGCCCGCCAGCGGAGCGCCACTGAGCTGGCAACTGCTGCTGCGTCCCCGTGCGGCGGCGGCGCCGCTGCCACTGGCGTGGCTGGGGCAGAGTCTCGAGCCACCACTGCTCAGCACGCTGCTGGCGGGGGGCTGGGTGCCGCCGCTGCCGCGCTCGGACTTGGCGGCTGCGGCCCGTGGTCTGCCCCAGGCTCTGCTGGCCCTGGTGCTGCCCCCCGAAGCGGTGTTGCAGCGCTGCTGGAGCCTGCCGCCCCTGCCCGAGCGCCAGCGGCTGCTGTGGCAAAACCTCTGGGATGCAGCAGCGCCTTAGCGCTCAGTCGCCAACGTCATCGGTCCCGATCGCTCTCAGTCGTCCCAGAGGCGGCGGCCCGGCGAAACCAGCAGCCGCTGGTGCGTGTCGGCCAGCAGTGCCGGAATGTTGAGGCCATTGGGGCAGCGGGGCAGACAAGCGCCGCAGCCGGCGCAGGCCTCGGCATTGCGCGTCAGCCACCAGTGACCGGCGCGGTTGATCAAGTTGTAGCGCTCCTTGGCGAACACCTCCATGCCGTGCCCCACCGCCAGATTGCGCAGCCGCAGCAACTCGGGGATGGGCACGTCGTTGGGGCAGGGCAGGCAGGCACGGCACTGGCCGCAGCGCTCGGCCCCCAGCCGGGCCCGGCCGGCGGCCTCAAGCCGCTCGAGAGCGTGACGTTGCTCAGGCTTGAGCCAGGTGTCCACGGCCGCGGCGGGCCCGGCAATGGCACTGGCCAAGACCAGATCGCTGGGCTGGGCCGCCCCCAGGGTCAGGGTCGAGATGCCCTGATCGAGCAGAAAGCGATAGGCCAGCTCAAGCGGATGAAACGGGGCGCAAGCGGCCAGCAGCTCGGCCGGCGGGTCGTAGAGGCGCCCGCCCTTGTCGGCCGGGGAGATCGCCATGACGCCAATGCCGTCGGCCAGAGCGGCCCGGGCCAGGGGCAGGCGCTCCTGGTCAAACCAGTGCAGGTGCAGGCTGCAGAAGGCGAAGCGCCCACTGGCCAGGGCCGCCTCGATCAGATCCGTGGAGCCGTGGCTGCTGAAGCCCACCTGGGCCACCAGCCCCTCACCCTGAGCCCAGGCCAGCAGGTCAGCGCCAGGACCGTTCAGGGCCCAGTCGAGGTGCTCGGGCCGGTTGATGCCGTGCACCGCCAGACCGTCAAGACGGTCCACACCCAGGCGCTGCAGCATGGCTGTGAGCTGTTCGCGGGCTGCAGCGCGATCAGGACCCGGCAGCATTTTGCTGGTGATCAACCAACCGCCCTGGGGCCGCTCGCTTCGACGCGCCAAGGCTTGCCCCAGGAAGGTCTCGGCCGGGCCATAGGCGGCGGCGGTCTCAATGTGGTTGAGACCGGCGGCAACGGCTGCCCGCAGCACCGCTTCCATTTGGGCGGCGCTGTCGATGGCGCGCATCGTGCCCAGCGAAAATGCCGAAACCGCCTGCAGCTTCCCAAAGCGCCGCCAGCTGGGGAGCAAGCCGGCAGCGTCAGGCATCGGCCGGGCCTGCCTCCTCGCCCGGATCGGCATCGTCTGTGCCGATCTCGGACTCCGGTTCGGCATGGGCCTTGCTCAGGTGCCGCACCAGCTCGGCCGGGGAGGTCTGATCCAGAAAGCGGCGAAAGTCCTCGCGGTCCTCGGCATCGGCCTCGGCATCCACGGGGATTGAGGCATCAGCCACCACCTCCTCGAGCATCCAGATGCCGCTGCCGGTGCGCAGCGCCAGGGCGATGGCATCGCTGGGACGGGCGTCGAGCTCCTGGAGCTGCTCGCCAGGTCCAGAGAGCTTGAGCACGGCCCGAAAGGTGTTGTCCTCGATCGTGTGCACAACCACCCGCTCGAGCGTCAGCCCCCCCGCCGCCAGGATCTGGGCCATCAGGTCGTGGCTCAGGGGCCGGGGCGGCTGCTGATCGCTGAGGCCAGCCAAAATGTTCTGAGCCTGGGCCTGGTCAATCCAGATCGGCACCTGGCGCCGCCCCGACGGATCGCGCAGCAGCACGATCGGACTGCGACTCGCCGCATCGAGCGCAATGCCCGCGACGCTCATCTCGACCATGGCCGTCCAGCGCCCTCTGCTCGATTATGGCCAGCGGAATCCCGCTGCGGCATCGCCATGTTCACCGGTCTGGTGCAGGCCATCGGCACGGTCCACAGCGCTGGCACCAACCAGCTGCAGATCCGCTGGGCACCCGGTGGCTGGCCCAACGCCGCCGGCCCGCTGGCCCTGGGCGACAGCGTGGCCGTCGATGGCGTCTGCCTCACCGTGGCCCAGCACCTGGAGGCCGGCTTCTGCGCCGATGTCAGCGCCGAGACCCTGGCGCGCAGCACCCTGGGCGCCAAAGCCCGCCGCGGCGCCGCGGTCAATCTTGAACCAGCCCTGAGGTTGGCCGATCGGCTCGGCGGCCATTTGGTGAGCGGCCATGTCGACGGTCTGGGCAGCGTCGATGCGATCGAACGGCAGGAGGAGTCCTGGCGGCTAGCCCTGCACTGGCAGGACCCGCGCCATGGCCGCTACATCACCGAGAAAGCCAGCGTCGCCGTGAACGGCATCAGCCTCACGGTCGCCGGCGCCAGCGACGATGGCAGCCACTTCTGGATCGCGGTGATCCCCCACACCTGGAGCCACACCACGCTGCAGCAGTTGCAGCCCGGGGATGCGGTGAACCTGGAGGCGGATCTGCTGGCCAAATACACCGAACAGCTGCTGCGGCTGGGCAGCAGAGGGCAGGGCTCAAGCCCAGGGGCTAGCGCCGACCTGAGCGAGGGCTGGTTGCGTCAGCACGGCTGGGGCTGAGCGCCACCTGACAGCGAGAGCGCCCATGTCTACGGTCTGGGTGCTTTCAAGCGTGTTATGGCAACCAACGCAGAACTGGAAGAGCGCATGGCCTCGAGCCTGCGGGCTTTCACCGTGGCCGAAGGCATCCTGATGCTCGTGCTGGGTGTGCTGGCCCTGGTGTTCCCGGTGATCGCCTCGGCCTGGGTCACCATGATCGTGGCGGTGGCCTTTCTGGTCGGTGGCATCGTCGGCTGGGTGAGCAACCTCTCGCGAGCCAAGCGACTGACCCGTTGGCACTGCTTCTGGCGACTGGTCACCTCGACCCTGTTTGTTGTCATCGGCGCCTGGATCATTCGCCAGTTCAGCGCCGGTCCGTTCACGGCGGGGCTGCAGGTGGCCGCCCTGGCTTATGCGGTTGGGATCGTGTTTCTGGTGGAGGGCATCGTGGCGATCATCGTCTCCCTCTCCCACCAACAGCGCACGGGCTGGGGCTGGGGCCTGGCCAACGGCATCGTGACGCTGATCCTGGGAATCCTGATCCTGAGCATGAAGGCCTGGGGCCTGCTTTCCGTACTGGGGATTCTCGTAGGCATCAGCTTCCTGTTCAGCGGCATCGAACTGCTGACCTTCAGCGCCGCCTTTCACAACGGCGACGAATGAAACCTTGTCGCCCGTTGTGAACGGAAACGGCTCCGACTTGGCATCAAGCTCGAGCTTGGCCAAGATCGAGCTTGGCTTCAAGGTCAGTCTTCGTCGGGTTCGATCGGTGAAAGCCAGATCGAACCCGTTTCCTTGTGCAGTTCGATCCGAAACTCATCGCCGGGCTCAAGGCCCATGCGCCGGGTGTAGGCATGGCCGATCAACAGGTTGCCGTTGCCATGCACACGGGTGCGGAATTCGGCCTGGCGACCCTTAGCCCCACCACCACCGCCTGAGCCACCGGTGATGCCACCGGGAACGGCGTAACCCTTGGCAGCGACCAGAGCGCGGTAGAAGCTCTTCTTGAGCAATCTGCCGCTGGGGCCGACATAGCCGCAGGCCCGTGCGATCTGATCCTCGGGTCGGTTGCTCAAGGAACGGGCACGCTCGAGCAGTGCATCGCCAACCAACATGTCGCCAGCCGGAACGTCTGAAGAGCCCCTCTGCATTGCCATGGCCAGCAGATTCCCACCATCAGAAGGTTTGCAGAAATTGTGCCGATCAAAGCTGGTGATCGGCAAGGGCAAGTCGCCCAATTCGGGCCGCAATCTTCAGAGCAGGTACAGGATTCCGTAGAGAATCACCCAGATCCCATCGACGAAGTGCCAATAGAGCTCAGCAGCCTCAAGTCCAAAGTGACTGCTGGCGGTTATGCGACCACCGACACGAGCCTGCCACCAGACGATCAGGATGCAAATGACCCCCAGGGTCACATGCAAGCCATGAAAACCGGTCAGGGCATAGAAGGTGCTAGCGAACAGATTGTCGGTGAGGCCAAAGGGCAGGCTGAAGTATTCGACCATTTGGCCGGCCAGAAAGGCGGCACCCAGGGCCGTGGTCAGCAGCAGCCAGCGACGCGATGCAACCATGCGATCTTCGCGGCAGGCGCCACCAGCCCGGTGAAACGTGAAGCTGCTGATCAGCAGCAGCACCGTGTTGATCGTGGGCAGCAGCAGTTCGAGCTCGTACGTCGACCCTGCTGGCAGCGGGTTGACCGCCTTGAAGGTGAGATAAGCAGCAAAGAAACCGGCAAAGGTCATGCCATCGGCCACCAAAAAGGTGGCCAGGCCAAACAGGCGATGGTCGCCATGGCCGTCAGCCATGGTGCCGTCGTGGGTGGTGACCTCGGCGTGGGCTTCAGGTCTGGAATCAGAAAGCAGGCTGGAATCCATCGGAGATCAACAACGGTCAGGGTTTGCCCGTGGCCCAGAGGTCGCGGCCGCGCATGCGGTTGACATCAAAACGCTCAGGGTCGTGGCCATAGCCGTAGGGCTCAGTGACCAGAGGCGCCTCCCCGACCCAGTTCTCCACTGGCGGCGGTGAACTGGTCAGCCACTCTGGTGTCAGCGCGTTCCAGGGGTTGTCGCCGGCCACCTCGCCGCGCAGGGCGGTGATCACCACATTGATGATGAGCGGCAGCGTGCTGATCGCCATCAACAGGGCCCCGACGCTGCTCACCTGGTTCCAGGTGGTGAATGCGGGGTCGTATTCGGCAACCCGCCGCGGCATGCCGTTGAGGCCGAGCCAGTGCTGCGGGAAGAAGCAGAGGTTGAAGCCGATGAAGGTGAGCACGAAATGGAGGCGGCCGAGGTCCTCGTTGAGCAGGCGCCCGGTGAACTTGGGATACCAGTGATAGAGGGAAGCAAAGATCACAAACACCGAGCCGCCGTAGACGATGTAGTGGAAGTGGCCGACCACAAAGTAGGTGTCATGCACATGAATGTCGAAAGGCACCTGTGCCAGAGCCACACCGGTGATGCCACCAAAGACAAAATTGAAGATGAAGGCGCAGGAGAACAGCACCGCACTGTTGAGTGCAATCTTGCCGCCCCAGAGGGTGGCAAGCCAGTTGAAGAACTTGATGCCGGTGGGCACCGCAATAAACGACGTCGCGATCGTGAAGAACAAGCGCATCCAGGGCGGCGTGCCGCTCGTGAACATGTGGTGGGCCCAGACGATCAGGCCGAGCACAACGATGGCCATGATCGAATACACCATGGTTGCGTAGCCAAACAGAGGTTTGCGCGCGTGCACCGGCAGGATCTCACTGACCAACCCGAAGGCCGGCAGCACCATGATGTACACGGCCGGGTGGGAATAGAACCAGAACAGATGTTGATAGACCACCACGTTGCCGCCCAGGCTGGGGTTGAAAAATCCCGTATGGGCAATGATGTCGAAGCTCAGCAGAATTAGGGTTCCAGCCAGAACCGGTGTCGCCAGCACCACCAGGATGCTGGTACCCAGCATGGCCCAACAAAACATGGGCAGCTGCATCAGCTTCAAGCCGGGGCGCCGGAGTTTGAGCACCGTGGCAATGAAATTGATGCCACCAAAGATCGAACTACCGCCCAGCAGCAGCACACTGAGGATCCAGACGATCTGACCCGCAGCAGGGGTGGTGAGGCTCAGGGGCGGATAGGCAGTCCAGCCCGACTGGGACGCCGCGCCGGCGAGAAAATAGCTGCTGATCAACAGAATGCCTGCAGGCGGTATCAACCAGAAGGCCACAGCATTGAGCCGAGGGAAGGCCATATCCCTGGCCCCCACATAGAAGGGAATCAGATAATTGCCGAAGGCCCCGTTGACCACCGGTACGATCCACAGAAAGATCATGATCGTGCCGTGCAACGTCAGCACCTCGTTGTAGGTGTCACGGCTGACGAAATCGGCCATCGGGCTGGCCAGCTCAGTGCGGATCACTCCGGCCAGGGCTCCACCGATCAGATAGAAGACAAAGCCTGTGACCAGATACTGCAATCCGATCACCTTGTGATCGAGGCTAAAACTGAAGTAGCGAAGCCAGCCCTGAGGTTGCAGGCTCGGCGGGTTCAGTTCGGCGGGGTTGGCAACAATCATGACGATGGGTCGTAGACGTCTGGCTCAGAACACAAGCGATCAGGCGGTCGGCTGCCCCGGAGCCTGAGCGACGGTGGCGGGCCTGTTGGCCTGCAACCAGTCCTCAAAGGCATCGGGTTCATGCACCACCACGCTCGAGCGCATGCCGCCGTGGTAGGGACCACAGAGCTCGGCGCAGACAATCGGATAGGTGCCCGCCCGGGTGGCGGTAAAGGTCAGCAGTGTCGGCTGCCCAGGAATCACGTCTTGCTTAAGGCGGAACTGGGGTACCCAGAAGGCATGGATCACATCGCGGGCCTCCATGCGCAGTTGCACGCTCTGCCCGAGGGGCACATGCAGCTCACCGCTGGTGATGTCGGCATCGGGATAGTGAAAGATGAAGGCGAACTGCATCGCCGTCACCTCGACCGGCAGCGACATCGCAGCGGCTGTGCCGCTCGTGCCGTCGCCGCTCTGACCGATGCCACCCCAAATTCGGGACCCGTTCGAAGATTCTGAGTCGGCCGCACTGAGCACGGAGGCTTGCTCGACCATGGCCTGAGCGTGCATGGCGCTGTGGTCATGGAAGGAGGCCATGCCACCCATGCGCTCGTAAATGTCGTAGCTGTAGATGCCGACAAACAGCACGACAACCGCAGGGATCGCCGTCCAGACAATTTCGAGTGGGAGGTTGCCCTCGATCGCCGCACCATCGCCGCTCTCGCCCGGGCGCCTGCGAAAGCGCACCAGGCTGTAGACGAGCAAACCGACCACGCCAAGAAACAGAATGGTGCCGATGCTGAACAACACCTCAAACAAAGCGTCGTAGATCGGCGCATTGCTGCTGGCGTCAATCGGCAACAGCTTGACGTTGTGTCCGATCCACAACCCTGCCAAGGTCAGCGCCATGCCGACCAACAGGGTAATCAGAGCGGTAGGGACGGCCATCGCCAGTGGGGCCAGGAGCCTGCCGCCTCACCCTATGGAGATCGCCGCTGGCGTGTGCGACAGATGCTGATTTGCTCGCGATTCGAGACGGAGCGTCGTCGCCGCTGCCCGGAATCACAACGTCACCAATGGCGTGATGTTTCAACTCCCTGATCTCGCTGTTGCAGAGACACCACCTCCAGACACCACGGCTAGCTTGACGAGCACCCGCCAGAGGCCAGTTGGAGACGCGCTGGAGCGATGACCGGCTCGCCCAAGCCCTGGCCCGGTTGTGCGCCCATCTGGTGGTGGCTCTGGTCGCCCTGGTCGGCATTGGCGGAGCCACCCGCGTCATGGAAGCGGGCCTGGCCTGTCCCGACTGGCCCCTCTGTTACGGCTCGCTGCTGCCGGGGGGCCGCATGAACATGCAGGTGTTTCTCGAGTGGTTCCACCGACTCGACGCTTTTGTGGTTGGCATGGCCCTGCTGGTGCTGTGCGCTGTGAGCGTGTTCCAGCGCCACCGGCTGCCGCCCTGGCTGCCGTGGCTGAGCGGCGGCGCCCTGGCCCTGGTCGCCATTCAGGGAGGCCTGGGCGCCCTCACCGTCTTGGCTCTGCTGCCGAGCGCTGTGGTGACAGCCCACTTAACAGTGGCTCTGCTGCTGGTCGCTTTGATCAGCGCGACCAGCCAACAGCTGCTCGATCGGGGCAACACGCCATTGCCGTCGCTGTCACGGGTCTGGCTGCTGCTGGCCGCCGTGGCCCTGGTTGCGGTGTTGGCGCAGTGTCTGCTGGGTGGCTCCATGGCGACCCAGTGGGCGGCTGAGCGCTGTCTCAGCAGTGGTCAGGGCTGCGCATGGCTCAGTGCCCATCGTCATGGCGGCAGCATCGCCGCTGCTGCTGTGCTGTTGCAGGCCGCCTCAGCTCCGCTGCTGCGGCTACGGGGTGTAGCCCTGGGGCTCAGTCTGGCGGCTGGCGCCCTGGTGCTGGCCCAGCTGGCCCTGGGGCTAACGAGTTGGCATCTGCAGCTGCAAGCACCCCTGATCACCGTGGCCCACCAGGTGGTGGCCGCGCTGCTGGTGGCGGTGCTCACCGCCGGACTCAGCCGGGAGATGGCCCATGGTTAGCGCCGCACTGCCCAGACGCCGCGCGCTGCCTGCCTGGCTCGAGATCGCCAAACCGCGGCTGATTCCGCTGCTATTGGCCACTACCTTGGGGGGGATGGCCGTGGCCGACCCCTGTCCCAGTGATGCCGGCACGATTTGCTTGACCCTGCTGGGCGGCACGCTGGCCTCAGCAGCAGCGGGGATTCTCAACTGCCTCTGGGAGGAGGAACTCGACGGCCGCATGCAGCGCACCAGCGGCCGCGCCCTGCCGTCGGGCCGGCTGCCCCATGACGTGGCCATGGGCCTGGCGGTCGGGCTCACCAGCGCTGCGGTGTTGGTGCTGTGCCTGGGGGTCAACCCACTGGCGGCTGCCCTGGCCCTGCTGGGTCTCTGCAGCTACGTGCTGCTCTACACGGCTCTGCTCAAACCGCGCACCACCCAGAACATCGTGATTGGCGGGGTCGCAGGGGCGATTCCGCCCCTGGTGGGGGCTGCCGCCGTGTCGGGTCACCTCAGCGCAGGGGCCTGGTGGCTGTTTGGGTTGGTGATGTTGTGGACGCCGGCCCACTTCTGGGCCCTAGCGCTGTTGCTGCGCGACGACTACCGCTCGGTTGGCATCCCGATGCTGCCTGTGGTCAAAGGGGTTGCGGTGACCGTGCGGGCGATCCGCGCCTATGCCTGGCTCACCGTTCTGTTCAGTTTTGGCGGCATCGTGGTGCTGCCCAGCGGAGGTGCCCTTTATGGGGTGCTGCTGATCCCCTTCAATGCCAGGCTGCTGCAGCAGTGTCACCGCCTCAGCCTGCAGCCCGAGGACCCCGCTGCCGCGCGAGGGGTGTTCCGCTGGTCAATCTTCTATTTGTTTGGCATCTGCCTACTGCTGTTGCTGGCGCGCACACCCCAGGGTGAGGGTCTGCAGCTGGCTCCACTGATGGCCCAGCTGCTGCCGCCGGGATCCCTTTAGATTCGGCCCATTGCGCTGATCCGGGGACGTTCGAGTTGACCTCAGGCCTGATCGAACTGCAGCACCTCAGCAAGCGCTACGGCGGTCGCAAGGGCACCACGGTCACGGCTCTCGACGACCTGTGCCTGAGCGTGCCCCAGGGTTGCCTGTTTGGCCTGCTGGGGCCCAACGGCGCCGGCAAAACCACAACGCTGCGCATCCTCTGCACCCTGCTGGCCCCCGACAGCGGCAGCGTCAACGTGGCGGGGATCGATGCCCTCGCCGACCCGCGCGCCGTGCGCGCACTGCTGGGCTATGTCGCCCAAGAGGTGGCGATCGACAAGATCCTCAGCGGCCGCGAACTGCTGCAACTGCAGGGTGACCTGTATCACCTGCCCCGCAACCGCCGCGACGCCCGCATCGACGAGCTGGTCGGCCTGCTGGGCATGGCCGATTGGATCGACCGACGCTGCGGCGGCTACTCGGGCGGCATGCGTCGGCGCCTCGACCTGGCCGCTGGCCTGCTGCACAGCCCCCGGGTGCTGGTGCTCGATGAACCCACCGTGGGCCTTGACATCGAGAGCCGCAGCGCCATCTGGCAGGTGCTGCGCCAGCTGCGCGACAACGGCACCACGGTGCTGCTGAGCAGCCACTACCTCGAAGAGGTTGATGCCCTGGCCGATCAGCTGGCCATCATCGAAAGCGGACGCGTGATCGCCAGCGGCGCACCGGCCGAGCTCAAGGCCGCCCTGGGGGGCGACCGCGTCACCCTGCGGGTGCGCGAGTTCAGCAGCCCCGACGAGGCCCAGCGGGTGCAAACGCTGCTGCAGGGCTGCTCAGGGGTGCGCCAGGTGGTGATCAACCAGGCCCAGGGCTTCTCGCTCAACCTGGTGATCGAACACGACGGCGTGCTCGAGCAGCTCAGGCGTCAGCTGGCGGATGCAGATCTGCCGGTGTTTGCCCTGGCCCAGAGCCGCCCCAGCCTCGATGATGTGTACCTGCAGGCCACCGGCCGCACCCTCATGGATGCGGA
>CAYFMB010000027.1:0-13227 GCA_964344095.1 uncultured Klebsiella sp. | reverse complement strand
TCCGGCGGAATCTCTTTGTTGAGATTTTCTCTATCGGTGTGAGGACCCGATGAAACTCTTCAAGCAACTGCTTGTTGCCCCTGCGGCCCTGGGCCTGCTTGCCCCTGTGGCGGTTTCAGCCCAGGAGCTCGCCTCCCTGAACGGCATGGCGGCGGTCAACGAGTACATGAACCAGCAGGATCTGGATCGCTTCCGTGCTTGGGAATCAAAGAACCAGGTCACCAGTGTCGGCCAGTTTTCTGACGTGCAGCCGACCGACTGGGCTTACCAGGCCCTGAGCAACCTGATCGAAAAATATGGTTGCGTCGCCGGTTATCCCAATGGCACCTTCAAGGGCGGCCAGGCGATGACCCGCTTTGAGGCCGCTGCTCTGCTCAACGCCTGCCTCGATCGGGTCACCGAAACCACCGACGAGCTCAAGCGCCTGATGACCGAGTTCGAGCAGGAGCTCGCTGTGCTGCGCGGCCGCGTTGACGGCCTTGAGAAAAAGGTCGGCGTGCTGGAAGCCCAGCAGTTCAGCACCACCACCAAGCTTCAAGGTGAGGTGGCCATGGTTCTCGGTGGTGTTGGCTATCCGAGCAACAACTACACCAACAACAACACCCTTGGTGCACCGCTGGCAGCAACGCGCACTAGCGCAGCTACGCCTGTCACCAATGGCATGAGCTTCAATTATGACCTGCGTCTGAACTTCACCACTAGCTGGACCGGTCAAGATCTGCTCTACACCCGTCTGCGCAGCGGCAACTTTGGTGGCAGTGCCTTCAATGGCACCACGGTCAACATGGCCGCCCTTGATAAGGCGTTTGGCGGCACCTTGCCCGGTACCACACCTGGCAGCAACAGCGCCAACAACGTTGTTCAACTCGATCGTCTCTACTACCGCTTCCCCGCGGGCAAGGAGTGGACCTTCACCATTGGTCCTCGTCTCCGTAACACCGAGATGATCGCCTTCAGGCCCCAGGCTTACAACGCCGAGCTTCTCGACTTCTTCACCCTTGCTGGCGCCCCGGGGGCTTACAACAAGGCCACCGGTGGTGGTTTCGGTGTGGTGTGGAAGCAGAACGTCAAGAAGGGTCAGCCCTATCTGACGGCTTCAGCCAACTACGTCGCTCAGCAGTCACAGGACGGAAGTCCTGACACCGGCGGCATGTTCAGTGCCTACGGCCAGAACAACGTCACCGTTCAGCTGGGTGGGCGCGGTAGCAACTGGGGCGCTGCTGCTCTCTACCGCTATGGCACTTGCGGTACCAATCTGCGCCGCGGCACGCCGATGGCAACCGCTGCAGAGCCCTGCAACACGGCTGTTGCCGGCAACAATGCCTCCACAAGCTCGCTGGGACTTGGTGCCTATTGGCAGCCCAAGCAGACGGGCTGGATTCCGTCGATCAGCCTCGGTTGGGGCTACACCGGATTCAACCAGTCTGGTGCCATTCCTGCCGTTGGCAATGCCAACAACAATCGCATCATCAACGCCTCGGCTGCACAGTCTTGGTCGGCGATGTTCCAGTGGGATGACGCTTTTGTCAAGGGCAACGCTGCCGGTTTTGCCTTGGGTCAGGGTGTGTTCACCACCGCAACGCGCAATGGCGTCACGCCCAACGACAGCAACTACGCGTTTGAGTGGTTCTACCGCTTCCGTGTGTCTGATAACATCACGGTCACACCATCGTTCTTCTACCTGTCCAATCCTCTGGGTCAGCAGCAGAACGCCGTGGCCGGTACTTGGCTGAATAGCGCTGGTTTCCTTGTGCAGACCATGTTCAAGTTCTGATCGCTTACGATCAGAGCTGGTTTGAGGGTAATCTCTCAAAGACAACCCCTCAGAGTCGAACAGATGAAGACAAGCCCCTCGGAAACGAGGGGCTTTTTGCTTGTGCTCTCATCAATCATTCAGTTCTGAAACTTCTTTGATTGCCTGGGGTTGCAAATTCAATTCTTGAACTTGTCTTAACCTTTTCCTAACGACTTAAAACTGCTCTGCTTGCTATTAAATTAGTGCCCTCTAACGGCTCTCCCATGTCCTTCGCAACGAAGGCTCTTATCGCTAGTACCGTCACTGTTGCGGCGGCTGGTCTCACTTTGCCTGTGCTTGCCGAAGCCACCATCAATGGCGCCGGTGCAACGTTCCCGGCAGCTTTCTATCAGCGTGCTTTCGCTGGTGTGGCCAACCAGGTGCGCGTCAACTATCAGTCCGTTGGCTCTGGTGCCGGTGTTCGGCAGTACGTCGCAGGTACCGTTGACTTTGGTGCCACAGACGAGCCCATCAAAGACAGCGAAGCCGCTA
The DNA here is from genome assembly GCA_964344095.1 of uncultured Klebsiella sp. Classification (GTDB taxonomy): domain Bacteria; phylum Cyanobacteriota; class Cyanobacteriia; order PCC-6307; family Cyanobiaceae; genus RGUW01. The sequence continues at coordinate 10,940 of CAYFMB010000027.1, read as the reverse complement.
AGGTCAAGCGTGGTGTGATTCAATTCCCTGCCATCGGCGGTACGATTGCGATTGCTTTTAACAAGGCTGATTGCAAGGGTCTTAAGCTAACCCAGAAGCAAGCTGTTGATATTTTTCTAGGTAAGATCAGCAGCTGGGACCAGCTCAAGTGTGGCAAAGGCAAGTTGACTGTGGCGCATCGTTCAGATGGTTCTGGCACCACGTTTGCCTTTACCAACAGTCTTTCCGCGTTTTCTTCTGAGTGGAAGACCAAGGTGGGTGAAGGCAAGAGCGTCAAGTGGCCTGTTGGTGTTGGAGGCAAAGGCAATGAGGGTGTTGCCGGGGTGATTGCTAATACGCCTGGTTCCATCGGTTATCTCAACCAGGCCTACGTCAAGGGGCCGATCAAGGCTGCTGCTGTTCAGAACAAGGCAGGCAAGTTTGTGCTTCCCTCCGAAGCGACAGGTGTCGCTGCATTGAACAACATTCGCCTCGATGAGCGTCTGGCTGGTGAAGATCCCAATCCCGCTGGGGACAAGAGCTATCCGATTTCGACATTGACTTGGATCCTCGCGTACAAAACCGGCAACGGTGAGAAGGCGGGAGCGATCCGTGCCGCCATGCTGTATTTGCTCAGCCCCAGGTCCCAGAACCAGGCTGAGAGCCTTGGCTATGTCCCGCTCAAGAGTTCGGTGCTGGCTGCCTCCAAGAAGGCCGTTGCTCAGATTGGCCGTTGATTGTGTTGCCCAACGCTGAGGGCAAACGTCGTGAAAGGGGCCGCAAGGCCCCTTTTTTGTCGCTGATCAGGCAGGTTGCTTGGCAGTTTTCACAGGCGGCAACTGCAGGCTGGCAGCCCAGGCCAGCGCCACCATTGCCGCTGAGCACCACAGACAGGCACTCAAACCGCCCCACAAAAACAGCGTCCCTGAGAGCACCGTGCCCAGCAGCCGGCCTGCCGCGTTGGCCATGTAATAGAAGCCCACAGTCAGACTCACGGCGTCGCTGTCGCTGTAGGCCAGCACCAGGTAGCTGTGGATCGACGAGTTCATCGCAAACACGACCCCAAAGGCCACCAGCCCTGCCACCACGGCGATCCCCGGCTGGCCGACTTGGCGGTTGAGGGCGATGGCGATCAGCGCTGGGATGGCGCTCAGCACAGCCGCCCAGAAGCGCACGGCAGCCGGGCCTGGTGGCGCCGTCTTCCCCCAGCTGCGCCGTAGGGCCGGCGCTGCGCCCTGCACCACGCCGTAGCCGATCACCCACAGGCCCATAAAGCTGCCGACCTCCCAGAAGCGCCAGTCCAGGGCGCTTTGCAGAAACACCGGCAGTGCCACCACAAACCAGACATCGCGAGCGCCAAACAAAAACAAGCGTGCCGTTGAGAGCACATTGATCCCCTCTGATTTGGAGAACAGGGCGCCAAAGGCGGGTTTCTGCTTCATGCGGCCGATGTCGGCTGGCAGCACCAGCGTCAGCAAAAACGCCACGGCCAACCCAGCGGCCATGACCGCCACGGCTCTGTTGAAGCCAAGGCTGGTCAGCAGCACCCCGCCCAGAAAGAAGCCCACGCCTTTGAGGGCATTTTTGGAGCCGGTGAGAAGTGCGACCCAGCGAAACAGCTGCTGCTCGCCGTGCTCCTCACTGGAGCCCGAGACCACCGTTTTGATGGCACTCTTGGCGCTCATCTTGTTGAGGTCTTTGGCAATGCCGCTGAGCGCCTGACAGGCCATTACATAGGCCACCGACCACAGCTTGGGCCAGCTGTCTGCCACGGGGATCAGCAGCAGCAACGCCGTGATCTGCAGCAGCGTGCCGGCCCACAGCGTGAGCCGCAGGCCAAAGCGGGCCCCCAGCCAGCCGCCGGTGAGGTTGGTGACAATGCCGAAGGCTTCGTAGAAGAGAAACAGCAGGGCAATGTCGAGGGTGCTGTAGCCCAGCTGGTGAAAGTGGAACACCACCAGCATGCGCAGGGCGCCGTCGGTCAAGGTGAAGGCCCAGTAGTTGACGCTCACCACTCCGTACTGCTGCAGAGCCGTCAGCTTCATGACCAGGCACGTTCAATTGAGGCGATATGGCATGCCAGGTCAGCCATGCGACAGCTGTAGCCCCACTCGTTGTCATACCAGGCGTACACCTTGAGCTGAGTACCGCCGGTCACCATGGTCGACAGACCGTCAATGGTGGCACTGTGAGAATCGTTGACGTAGTCAACAGAAACCAGTGGTCGATCCTCATAGCCGAGGATTCCATGCAGCTCTCCGTTGGCAGCTTCAACAAAGGCGCGGTTCACTTGCTCCACTGAGACCTCTTGCTCCAGCTCAAACACCGCATCGGTGAGAGAGGCATTGAGCAGTGGCACGCGCACAGCGTGACCGTTGAGGCATCCCTGCAGTTCCGGGAAGATCAAGCCGATTGCTTTGGCAGAACCGGTGGTGGTGGGGATCAGACTGTTCAAACAGCTGCGGCTGCGTCGCAAGTCGGTTTTGAAGCCATCAACGACGACCTGGGTGTTGGTGACGTCGTGCAGTGTGGTGATCGAGCCGTGGCGAATGCCAAAGGCCTCATGCACGACCTTGACCACCGGGGCCAGGCAGTTGGTGGTGCAGCTGGCGGCGGTCACCAGCCGGTGCCGCTCGGGGTTGTAGTTGAGGTGGTTGATGCCGAAGACCACATTGAGTGCTTCCGCACCAGCGATCTCCCCATTCACTGGACAAGCCACCACAACCCGCTTGAGGCCAACCGCTTTGAAGTAAGGATCCAGGCTGTCGGGAGAACGGAATCGGCCGCTGCACTCGAGAACCATGTCGACACCCGCTTCACGCCAGGGCACGGCCACTGGATCACTCTCCTGACTGAACGAGATTGGCGTTGTCCCCACAAAGAAACCCCGGGTGTTGGCCTGAACCGCCTGAGCCCAACGCCCATGCACAGAATCAAACGCCAACAAGTGAGCGGCGTTCTTGGCGCTGCCCCCAGGATCGTTGACATGCACGATTTGGATGCCGGGACGACCCCACAGGGCCCTGAACACAAGCCGGCCGATGCGACCGAAACCGTTGATACCGACGTTCACAGCTGGTTCTGAAGTACCGTTCAATTTCACATCAAGAAAACTTGATGAATGTAATGCCTGGGTTAAGCCCCTCGCCATCCGAGCCTTGTTGTCTGGCCGGTGATCAGGCCCGTGTCCTGCTGAAGGCCTTGGCTGACCCGATTCGGTTGGGCCTGGTCGAAGCCCTGGCGGGTGGGGAGCGTTGTGTCTGTGAGCTGACCGATCAGTTGGGGTTGGCGCAGTCCAAGCTGTCGTTTCACCTCAAGGTGCTCAAAGAGGCTGGTTTGATTGCTGCCCGTCAGCAAGGGCGCTGGATGTATTACCAACTGCGCCCTGAAGCGATCAGCGATCTGAGTCAGTGGCTGGCTCAATTGCAAGCTTGTTGCCAGGGCCCGGCCGCCTGAACCAGAGAACGCCCAGAGCCCGTCCCAGGCTCACCAGCAGCAACCCCCCCAGCAGGCTGCTGAGCAGCACGCTCAGAGCGGCCAGGGGGGCGCCGCGGTCAAGGGCACGCACCAGTTCCAGCATCCACGCGGAGAACGTGGTCAACGAACCGCAGAAGCCGATGGCGCCCCAGAGCAGCAACCGTTGCGGGGCCCGGGGCCGGCTGTACAGCAGACCGATCAGCAGGCAGCCCAGCAGGTTGGCGACGATGTCCCCCTCAATTTGTCCTTTGAGACCGCCAATGGCCGCCACGCCCTGCCCCTCAAATTGCCAGCGCAACAGGGCCCCGGGAATGGCACCGGCAGCCACCAGCGTCAGTTCGCGCACTTCGGCGTTGAGCGCTTGACGAGTCATGGCTCACCTCCCAGCACCAGGCCCGCCTTGATCGCCGCCAGGCCGCCCAGCACTGAGCCACCCACCAGCAGCAGGGCTTCGCGCCAATGCCGCTGCCGCAGCACCTGTTGCAGCTCGGCCATGAATGTCGAGAACGTGCTGAAGCTGCCGAGAAAGCCGGTACCCAAGAGCAGCAACAGGCGCTGAGACGCTGCGCCACAGCTTTTCTCCACGGCCACGATCAGGCCGAGGGCAAAGCAGGCGATCACATTGACGCCAAAGGTCCCCCAGTGTTTGCGGGGCAGCAGCGGTTCCAGGTGGTTGACCAGACGAAAGCGCAGCCAGGCTCCCGGAACAGCGCCCAACGCCACCAAAAAGGCAGCCGAACCCGTTGACAGGACTTGGCTCATGTCTTGGGCGTGCTGCTTCATGGTCAGTGTGCAGCAATGCGCTCGTGATTCAGCGTCTTCGGGCTAACCAGCTCTTAAACACCGCACTACCCAGGCTTTGCCCTGGCGTCTCGAGGCCTCCGTACCTTGATGCCAACCCTCTAATGGGCACTCCGCCATGGTCTTCACCCCCAGCCGTGACACCAGCCAGAGTGGCGGGTTCCGTGCCCACCTCGAAGCCAGTTACAACAACACCAACCTGGTGCATCTGAGCGCTGGAAGCCCAGTTCCTCTGTTGAAGCACAACATCTGGCTGGTGGTTCGCGGCATGGTCAAGCTCTCTGCGATCTCAGTGCAGGGCGATGAACTTCTGTTGGGACTCGCCGGTCCCAGTGAACCTTTCGGTGAGCCCCTGTCTCAGGTGGAGGCCTACAGCGCCATGACCCTGGCTGAAACCGATCTTCTTTGTCTGAGCAGTGAGGTGATCAGTCGCGATCCTCAGCTCACTGTTGGTCTGCTCCACGCAGTGGCGCAGCGCTACCGCCAGAGCGAAGCTTTGCTGGCGATTGTGGGTCTACGCCGCATCGAGGATCGCGTGCGGAGTTTTCTTGAGCTGCTGGCCACAAGCTACGGTCAGCCTTGTGAGTCAGGCTTGCGCCTCAACATCAAGTTGACTCACCAGGACATCGCCTCGGCCCTCAGCACCACCCGGGTCACCGTGACCCGGATTCTGGGCAGCTTGCGAGATGAAGGCTGGCTGCTAAGCGATGAACAGCGCCGTCTTGTGCTTGCTTATTTGCCGAGCCCTGGCGTCCGATGAGCCAGGAGCCTTTGCGGCTTCTTCTGCTCGATGCTCAGCACGGCTGGATCAATCCTTTGCTCCCGATGCTGCAGGCCAATGGCTTTGCACTGAGGCTTTGCGGCCATCTTGGCGAAGCCTGTGCGCAGCTCGAGCAGGATCCAGCCGATCTCATCGTCGTCGATTTGGCCTCAGGCCTGGGTGACGGCCCAACGCTGGTGAGCTGGTTGCGCAGTCACCCGCCAGCACTCCCTGTGCTCGCGGTGGGCAGTTTGTTGGACGAGGCGGCGCGGGTTCAGCTGCTTGAATCCTGGGCCGACGATGTCATGCCTCTGCCCTTGGCATTGGCCGAGTTCTCAGCCCGCTGTCGTGCGTTAAAGCGCCGCTTCCAGTTGCGACGTGATCGATGGCAGGCCAAGCAGCCGACAACGTGGTTACGGCACGAGAGGCTGGAGATGCTGGTCGAGGAGCACCGAGTTTGGTGCTGTGATCAACCAGTCCAGCTCACGCCGCGAGAGTTCCGTTTGCTGGAACACTTTTTGCGCTACCCAGGTCAGGTGTTCGATCGCGACACCCTGCTGGAGCGGGTCTGGGGTGCGTCCAGTTCCCTGGAGCTGGACACCAAGACTGTGGATGTGCACATCCGCTGGTTGAGGCGCAAGCTGGAGGTAGACCCGGATGCTCCAGTCCTGATCACCACCGTGCGCGGCAGGGGGTACCGGCTTGGCTGATCGCCACAATGGAGCCATGGAGGTGTCGCTGCTGCTGGTCGAGGACGACGAAACGATTCGGGAAACCATCTGCGATGCGTTGCAGTTGGAGGGATTTGCTGTCACCACCTGCGGCAATGGCCGCGACGCCCTCAACCTGTTGCAACGCGCCCCGGCCGATGCTGGCTTTGCCTTGGTGGTGCTCGATCTGATGCTGCCCGGCCTGGGCGGCCTCGATGTCTGCAGGGCTTTGCGGTCGGCCCGTGATCAGACGCCGATCCTGATGGTGAGCGCCCGCGACAGCGAGACCGATCGGGTGCTGGGCCTCGAGCTCGGGGCCGATGACTACCTCGTCAAACCCTTTGGCATGCGCGAGCTGGTTGCCCGTTGCCGCGCCCTGTTGCGCCGCTCCAGCGTGCAGGAGGATCCAGCCGATGTGCTGGAGCACGCCAACCTGCGCCTCTATCCCCAGGAGTGCCGCGTCACCCGTGATGGTGAACCGGTCAATCTCTCGCCGAAGGAATACCGATTGCTTGAGCTGTTCATGCGCCATCCCCGGCGGGTGTGGAGCCGCGACCAGCTGCTTGAGCAGATCTGGGGGATCGATTACATCGGCGACAGCAAAACCGTCGACGTCCACATCCGCTGGTTGCGCGAAAAGCTGGAGTCGATTCCTTCGGAACCAGTGCATCTGTTGACGGTGCGGGGGTTCGGCTACCGCTTCGGGTGACCACTGCCGCACTGCTGTTTCTGTCGCTGGGCTTTGGCCTGGGGCTACTCGTTGCCCGGGGGCTGACGCCCTTGGCGCCCCGCAGCCGGCACGCCTCTCAAACCAGTTGGCGGGGGCTGTCGGTGTGGCGCTTGCTGGGCTGGATCGATGCCTCCCCCAGCGGTTGGTTGATTCTCGATCGCGGCGATCGGGTGGTGCATCTCAATCCCCGTGCTCAGCGGTTGTTGCAGTTGGATGGCGGACGCCTGTGGCACAAGCTGCCCCTGGGGCAGCTCAGCAGTGATCAGACGCTGCTGGAGGCGGTGCAGCTGGCGCGGCGTCAGGACCGGCAGCAGCGGCGCAATTGGACGTCGCCCGACGGGGAACTGGAGCTGCTCGTGCTTCCGGCTGACGCCGGCTGGCTCACATTGATGCTTTCGGGCCGGCGCTCGCTCGAGGCCCAGCTCGCCCAGCAGGAGCGTTGGGTCAGCGATGTGGCCCATGAGCTCAAGACGCCGCTGACGGCCCTGCTGTTGGTTGGCGAGAGCCTGGCTGATCGGGTCAGCGGCCCCCATGCCGTGCTGGTGCAGCGCCTGCAGCGGGAACTGTTGCGGCTGCAGCGGCTGGTGGGTGATCTGCTGGAGCTGTCGCGGCTTGAAAACACCCTGCCCGATGCCGCCACCGCTCAGCTCGGCTTTGCGGCGCTCGAGCTGGTCGAGCAGGTCTGGCAAAGCCTGCGCCCCATCGCCGAGCAGCGGCAGGTTCAGCTTGAGCTAGAAGCCTCGATGCCGACAGCCCTGATCCAAGGTGATGCGGCTCAGTTGCACCGGGCCTTGCTCAATGTGCTCGACAACGCTCTGCGCTACAGCCCCCAGGGCGGCAGCATCACGGTTGCGATCGAAGCGCGGGGCCGTTGGGTCGTGATCGGCGTTCACGACCAGGGTCCCGGTCTCAGCTCCGAGGATCAGGAGCGTCTGTTTGAACGTTTCTATCGCGGTGATCCTTCCCGTGCCCAAGCGCCACGCACTGGCAGCGGTCTGGGTCTGGCGATCGTGAAGCAGATCACCGTGAGCCATGGCGGCCACGTCCAGGCCGGGAACCACCTGGCTGGGGGAGCCCTGGTCGAGCTGATTTTGCCGGCACTGCCTAGGGTGCCTGCAATGACGACTGCCACGCCACGGTGAGCACGATTTTCGCCGACAACAGCCTCAGCATTGGCCGCACGCCCCTGGTGCAGCTCAACCGCGTGACCGAGGGCTGCGGCGCCCGGGTGCTGGCCAAGATCGAGGGCCGCAACCCGGCTTATTCGGTCAAGTGCCGCATTGGCGCGGCGATGATCTGGAAGGCCGAACAGGAAGGTCTGCTCGGCCCCGGCAAGGAACTGATCGAACCCACCAGCGGCAACACCGGCATCGCCCTGGCGTTTGTGGCTGCCTCCCGCGGTATTCCGCTGACGCTCACCATGCCCGAGACCATGAGCCTGGAGCGGCGCAAGCTGCTGACGGCCTATGGCGCCAGGCTGCAGCTGACCGAAGGCCGCCTGGGCATGCCCGGCGCGATCAACGCGGCCAAGGAGATGGCCGACTCCGATCCCCAGCGGTACGTACTGCTGCAGCAGTTTGCCAACCCGGCCAACCCCCAGATTCATCACGACACCACCGGCCCGGAGATCTGGCAAGACACCGATGGTCAGGTCGATGTGCTGGTGGCAGGTGTGGGAACCGGTGGCACCATCAGCGGCGTCAGCCGCTACATCAAGACCACCCTGGGCAAGCCGCTGCTGTCGGTCGCAGTCGAGCCGGCCAGTTCGCCGGTCATCTCCCAGTCCCTCGCCGGTGAGGAGCTGAGGCCTGGCCCCCACAAGATTCAAGGGATTGGCGCGGGGTTTGTGCCGGCCAATCTCGACCTGGGGCTGGTGGATCGGGTTGAGACCGTCAGCGACGACGAGGCCATGTCCATGGCCCGTCGCCTGATGCGCGAGGAGGGAATCCTCGCCGGCATCTCGTGTGGTGCCGCCACCGCTGCGGCGCTGCGCCTGGCCGCAGACCCGGCGATGGCCGGTCGCACCATCGTGGTTGTGCTGCCTGATTCGGGTGAGCGTTACCTCAGTTCGGCGTTGTTTGAGGGTGTGTTTGATGCCAAGGGGTTGGCCCTGAGCTGAAACACCTCTTATAAAGGCCCAGATTCTTTTGCAGGCGGAGTGCCATGAACGAGCTGGAGCCTGTGACGCCGACCTCTGCATCTGCCGAGACCATTCGCCCCGCAGAACCCTTGGCTGAGCCAGTGGCCTCGGCCGAATCGCTGCCGGCGGTGACTGTGCCGCTCCAGCCTGTCGTGGCTGCTGAGCCAGTACCAGAGCCAGTCCCGGCTGCCCAACTTCAACCTGAGCTGGAAGCTGAGGTGGTGCCTGAACCTCAGCCGGTTGCTGTCGCCGTGGTCAGTGCGCCAGAGCCCCAACCCCAACCTGTGGTGATTGCGGTGCCTGAGCAGGCTCCCCTGGTGGCAGCTCAGCCGGAGACCCCCGAGCCTGCCGCTGCCCCCAACCAGCTGCTCGGGCTGCCTTTGCAGTTGCTCAACCAGCTGCTGGCCCGGCTGGGCGCGGCGCCTTTGCAATCACTGGCTGACCTGTTGCCGGCCCTGCGCATCGTCTCGTTGCTGCTGGTGGCCGGCATCGGCGTCAAGCTGACCGCCGCGACCCTTGGCGCGATCAACGACCTGCCGCTGGTGGGTCGCCTGCTCGAGCTGGTCGGTCTGATCAGTGCGCTCAACTACTTGGCCCGCAACGCCCTGCGTTCCCAGAAGCGGGCCGAGTTGCTGGCTCGCATTTTGAAGCTCAAGCGCGATCTGCTGGGCTGAGATCCAGGCCCTGCAGGCTGATGCACTCACCTGGGCGCACCAGCTTCAGGCGGCCGTTGGCATCGAGACCGTCCAGCTGCCACAGGACTCCGCTGTGGAGCCAGCCGCCTGAGGGGCAGTACAACCGCTGGGCGACCTGCTCGAGCACCAGATCGCGCTGCTGGGCGTGGCGCCAGGTCCACGCCAGGCTCTCAAGCACCAGCGGCAGCAGCGCCCGTGGTGTGGCACGCGGGTCAAAGTGCCCCAGTCGCTGGCATCGCTGCTGTTGCTGCAGTGCAGTGGCGAGGGCGATCGCGCCAAGAGGCACGTTGTTGATGCCATTGATTCCGATCCCCACCTGGGCCCAGCGCACCCGCTGACCCTGCAAGCGCAGCCGCGGCAGGATGCCAGCCAACTTGCGGCCCCCGATCAGCACGTCGTTGGGCCATTTGATCTGGGGCTTCAGCCCCAGGGCTTCTAGCTGCAGCACCAGCCCCAGGGCCACAGCCAGGGTCAGGGGTGCGCCGTCGCCGAGCGTTCTGACCGGCCAGGCAAAGGCGGCGCTGAGCCAGAGCCCCCCGGCTGGCGAGAGCCACTGGCGTCCCCGTTGGCCGCGGCCATGGCGCTGGCGGCGGGCGACCACCACCAGGCCGCTGTGGCCCAGTCCTGGGTCGCCGCCGCGCAGCCAGCGTTCGAGCTCGAGCTCGGTGCTGGCGCACACCGGCAGCTGGCGGATGCGCCAGCTCAGAGCTGGGCCAGCCACTGGCCGATCCGCTGGGCGCCCGCTTCGAGCTCGGCGACGGGATGCACCAAGGCCAGCCGCAACCAACCCTCGCCTCCGGGTCCAAACCCATTGCCCGGGGTGAGGGCCACGCCGGTGGCCTCCAGCAGCTGGGTGCAGAACGCCTCAGAGCTCAAGCCCTGCGCTCTGGCCACCGGGGGTAGCGGCAACCACAGGTACAACGCCATCGACGGCTGCGGTACCGGCCAGCCCACCGCCTGCAGGGCTGCGGCCATGCGGTCACGCCGCTCGCGGTAGACGGCTTTGAGCTGATCAGGCCAGTCGCCGGCCTGCTCCAACGCGGCAATGGCACCGGCCTGCAGGGCCAGCGATTGGTTGAAATCCACCACACCCTTGAGCTGGCGCAGGGCTTGGATCAGCCAGCTCGCACCGATCGCAAAGGCGAGGCGGTAGCCCCCCAGGCACCAGCTTTTGGAGAAGGAGAAGAATTCGATCCCCAGCTCGCGCCAGGCGGGGTTGCGCAGCAGTGCGGGTGCCTCACCATCGAGGGCCAGATCGACATAGGGGTTGTCGTGGGCCAGCACGCAGCCGTGGCTGATCGCCTTGGCCACCGCGGCGTCCACCCAGGCCTGCTCGCCGGTGGTGGCGGTTGGGTTGTGGGGAAACCCCAGCACCATGAGACGGATCTTGGCCCAGGTCGCCGCCTCGATCGCCTCGAAATCGGGTGCCCAGCCCTGCTCGCTCTGCAAGGGCAGCAGCACGGGCTCGGCCGAGGCCAGGTGCAGCCCCCCCATGTGGGAGGGGTAGTAGGGATCCAGCAGCAGCGCGGCATCGCCTGGATTCAGCACCGCCAGGGGCAGATGGGCTGTCCCCTCCTGGGACCCCACCAGCAGCAGCACTTCGCGCTCAGCATCGACCGCAACCCCAAAACGGCGCTGGGCCCAGCGC
>CAYFMB010000026.1:0-13521 GCA_964344095.1 uncultured Klebsiella sp. | reverse complement strand
AGGGATCGCGGCCCCTTCTTTGGCCCATGAACTCCAGCCCTGACCAGCCCCAGCCAGCCGCGGATCCTTCTGAGCCCTACGTGCAGCTTGGGGTCGCCGTCGATGCCAGCTTTGAGGCGGTGCAGCAGGCCAAGCAGACGCGGCTGAGCGAAGTCGGTGACGATCCCCTGGCTCGGGCTCGCATCGAAGCGGCCTACGACGCCGTGCTGATGGGTCGTCTCAAGGAGCGTCAGCAGGGCAAGGTCAGCACCGCCGCCCGCAGCGCCTCCGTGCGCGAAGACAAGGCTGCTGTTGCCAAGCCCGCCGTTGCGGCTGGACTGCCTTCGTTGCCACGACCGGCCGGGTTGCCCCAGATCAGCCTGCCCAGACTGGCGCTGCCGAGCCTCAGCCTCGCTGCGGGAACAGACCGTTGGATCACCCTTGGGGGCGCCGCCGTGCTGGTGGCTCTGCTGCTGCTGGTGCCGGCCGCCAGCCCTGAGCTGCTGCTGGCTCTTGGTGCCCTCGGCAGCATCGCCGTGCTGCAGCGCCGGCGCCGGCGTTTCTGGAGCTCGGTGGGCTGGAGTTTTGGGCTGTTGGTGGTGGGCCTGTTGCTTGGGGCCGTGCTCAGCGGTGCTCTTTCGCCGGTGTTGCCGCTCGGCCTGCCGCTGAACCCACTCCAGGTGCAGAGTCTGCCGGCTTTGTTGCTGCTGGCCCTCGCTGCCCTACTGATCGCCTGACTGGGCGGGGTGACGCTGCGGATCGGGTCGATAGCCCCGGCATCTGAACCTGAGTGGTCGATCCAACAACCTCCGATGCAACGCAGATCGCTGAAGGCCGAGCAGCTGCCGTTTCTGGTGCTGATCGTCGGCCTTCAAGGTGTCACGACGGGCCTGGGTTGGGCCATGGCTGCTCCATCGCTGGCGCAGCCTTCGGCTCAGTGGCTGCCGGAGTCTTCAGCCTTGGATGTGATCGAGGGCAATCGACCCTTGGCGGCTTGGTCGCGTGATGGTCAACGCTGTTTTGAATATCCCAAGTACACGGTGATTGAAAAGACTGGGGTGTCTCTTGATGCGCTGTTGATTTCGGTCATGCCGGCTACGGTGAGATGCCGACAGTTCGATCAACAACGCGGCATCAAGCCCGTGTTTGAAGTGCACAACGATGCTGAATTGTTTGCCGGTCTGGTTGGCAACATTCTTGTGACTGATACGGGTTCAGGTCCAGATGGCAGAGTGCTCAGCCTTTATGACGTTGTCAGTCGATCCAAGCTGAGGCAATTTCCTGATTTTTACGGGCCTGTTCAGCTGAAAGACAAGACCAAGCTCTTCTTTTGGCTGACGTCTGCACGGGCCACGCCGCAAAACTGTTCGGGTTATGGGCAACGAGCCCTGCAGCAACTTGGCTCTGCAATCGAAACCCAGGTGTTCATGGACCTGGTTCATCACAAACTGCACAAGACCAACAACGTTCGCTGCAATGCCAGGCAAGTCCCGTTGCGTTGAGCGTGATCCCGTTCAGGCTGCTTCTGCTTGCAGCTCGCTGATCAACTCCTGCAGCTCACCACCGCCTACGTTGTAAACCTCGTTGCAGAAGTGGCACGTCAGTTCGGCATGCCCGTCCTCGGCCAGCATGGTGGAGAGTTCATCGCGGCCCAGCAGCTTGAGGGCATTGACACTGCGCTTGCGGCTGCAGGGACAGTGGAAGCTGATCTCCTGCTCGGCGGCTCCGGCTGCTTCGTCAAGGGGAACTGGATCGAGGTCGGGAAAGATGTCGATCAGCAGCTGTTTGAGATCGCCCTCGCAGGCGGCCAGCCTGGCGCTGAAGCCGCTCACCTCGCGGCAGCGCTCTTCGAGCAGAGCCACCAGGGCTGGTTCTCGGGCCGCCTTGGGCAGCACTTGTACCAGCACCCCGCCGCTGCTACGCACCCCTTTGCTGTCGATTTGCTCGCCGACAAACACGGCCGAAGGGGTCTGTTCTGAATGCAGCAGGTAGCTGGCCACGTCGTCACCGATGCCGCCGCTGACTAACTCGACCGTGCTGCTGTAGGGCTCGCCTTCGCCCAGATCACGCACCACGTGCAGGTAGCCCGTGCCTGCGGCTGTCTTGAAGTCAAAGTGGTGCAGACCATCAGGCTCGCTGACCAGATCGAGCTCAAGCCCTGGGTTGCCCACATAGCCCCGCACGGTGCCGTTGCGACCGGCATCGACCATGAGCCCCCTCAGGGGGCCATCGGAGGCGATGCGCAGGTTGACTCGGCCGTGGGCCACTTTCATGGAGCTGGCCAGCAGCAAGCCTGCCGTCATGGCCCGGCCCAGCAGCGCTGTGGTCAGATACGACAGCCCATGGCGCCTGCGGGCGTAGCGGCTGGCAACCGTGGTGGTAACCGCCACTAGGCGGATTCCGCCTCCGGCAGCGGTGGCGCGCAACAACCGGTCGCTCATGCCGCTTGTGATTCAGGCGTCATCGTAAGGAGCCTCCCCCCTTGGAGCTGCCAGCGGCGATCGGCGATGCCGGCAAACAGTTCGGGCTCATGGCTGACCACCAGCACGCTGCGATCGCGGCTGAGCTGACGCAACAGTGCCAGGATCTCGCCGCGCACGCTCCAGTCGAGTCCGGCGGTCGGTTCATCGAGTAGCAGCACCTGGGGCTTGCGCAGCAGTTGCACCGCCAGGGCCAGGCGGCGTTGCTGCCCCCCGCTGAGCTGTTCCGGAGCCTGCTGCAGCGACACCCCGCCCAGACCGACCTGGCGCAGCACGGCAGCAGCATCGTCGGCGCTGAGGCGCCGGTGCCCCAGCTTGAGCTCCTGGCCAACGGTGAGACCAAGAAAATGGCGCTCCGGAAACTGGAACACCAAGCCGCAGAGCCAGCGCCTCTGGCGCCCGTTGAGGCGGCGGCCCTGCCAGCGGATGCTGCCACTGCTGGGCTCGGCCAGACCGCTGATCAGCTCCAGCAAGGTGGTCTTGCCGCTGCCGCTGGCCCCCGCCACCAACCCCAGCTCACCGGCGCCGAGTTGCAGCGCGACGCCAGCGAGCACCGGCGCCGCTGCCGTAGCGCTCTGATAACCGATGCCCTCGAGTTCAAGCATGGCTCCCAGCATGAAGCGCAGGGGGGCTGCTGGCGTGTTTGATGGAACGGTTGCTGCACCCGGTTCATGCAGGTTCAGTTTCGCGAGATTGATCCGTTCAACTGCTGGATCTGGATCCGCACCCCCGAGCCCCTGGGCCAGGGAGAACGGGGGTACATCGAGACCGCCTTCGACAGCTGGTTCTTTCTGGGCAAGCTCGGTGGGTTCAACGCCGAAAACCTGCAGACCCACGAGCAAGAGGGAGCCGAGCTCAGCTGGATGAGCTACGACCACGACGAGGCCGAGGCGGCCATGCCGGCGCTCATGCACAACATGGGAGCCATGGAGTACCAGGGCTGTTGGGCCCGGTGCTGGGTCGACCTGGGCACCAGCGATGCCTTTGCGCTCGATGTGCTGATCAATACCCTGCGCCAGCTCGACAACGATGTGGTCGAGATCGAGCAGCTGCTGATCGGTGGCATCAACGAGGACTGGCCGATCGAAGAGCAGGTCGAATCGATGTTTGCCGGTCTCGACGACCTCGACGAGCTTGATGACCTCAACGACGACGCTGACGGCGATCGCGAGCCTGTCTAGGGGTGGCCCGTGAACTGCGCCGATTGCTGCTGAGCCCCGAGCGTCTGAGCGCTGCTACAGGCGATGGCGGCAGCAGTGCCGTGCGTCTGACGGGCGAGGAGCAGCACTATTTGCAACGGGTCCTGCGCCTGCGCGATGGCGATCGGTTTGCGCTCGTGGATGGTGCTGGCCATCTCTGGCAGGCCCGCCTTGCAAAGGGACAAGCCGAGCTGCTGCAGCCCCTGGATCGTCCCTTGCAGAGCCAGGCAGCGCCTGAGCTGCAGCTGCAGCTGGCCGTTGCCATGCCCCGCCGCGATGGCGATGTGCTGCTGCGCATGGCGACCGAACTGGGTATCGATCGGCTGCAGCCGCTGTTGGCTGAGCGCAGCGTGGTCGAGCGCTGGAACCCTCAGCGCAGCTGCGTGATCGTGCGTGAGGCGGTGGAGCAATGCGAGCGTTTGTTGGCGCCTCAGCTGGCCGAACCGGTGCCGCTTTTGCCCTGGCTGTCGCGCCAGTCAGGCCCGCGCTTTTTGGCGACAACCCGTGAGGCGACGCTGCCCCAGCTGCAGGCGGTGCTGTCTGATCTGGGTCGCAGTCTGGCCGTCCCCACCGTGCTCACCGTGGCGATCGGTCCCGAAGGAGGTTGGAGCCCTGCCGAAGAGGAGCAGGCACAAGCCAGCGGTTGGCAGCCTGTTCAGCTGGGGCCAACCATCCTGCGCAGCTCCACGGCTGCGGTGGCGGCAGCAACGCTGTTGTGCAGCTGGCGTGCTGAGCTCGGTTGAGCTGCTGCGTTTCGATCAGCTGCGGAACATGCCGCTGGCCATGGCCTTGAAGCCGGCCAGGTTGGCGCCGGCCCGGCGGCGCCGGGTGGGCACGGCGTTGGCCGGGTTGAGGCAGTCCGGCGCAAAGGTGGTCAGGCTGGCGGGCGGCTTGGCGTCCTGAGCCGCGCGCAGTTCAGCGGCGATGGCTTCAGCGGTGGTGAGCACAGGACCGGCAGCAGCGCTGGGCGCGGCCGGTTCGGTTGCCGCAGCGGCAGCCTTGGGGGCTGCTGCTGCGGCGGGGGCTGGGGCTGTTGCCTTCTCAGCCTTTACAGCCACCTGGGCGGGCTTGGCATCCTCGCTACCCAGATCGAGGAAGAAATCAGCCTTGCGGTTGAACACCATCACGAGCAGCGTGCTGGGCCGATTATCTGCTGTGTTGGGGCCGTCGCGGGCTGCTCCTTAGGGCAGTGCAACACAGTGGGTCGAGGCAGGGTTCGGCCGCATGGCTTCAGCAGCGCTTCAGACACTGGTGCACTGGCTGGTGGCCGTGCTGCTCAACGGCGTCTTGATCGCTGCGGCCAGCCGGGCGCCGCTGCTCACCGCCTCTGGGTGGGTCCATGCCGCCGCCCTGGGCACCATTCTCTGGGCTTGCCTGGGGCCTGCCGCCTGGTTGGCGGTGGTGGCCTATTTGGCTTTGGGCTCACTGGTGACGCGGCTGGGCTTTGCGCGCAAGCGCGAGCAGGGCTTGGCCGAGGCCCGTGGTGGACGCCGAGGGCCCGAGAACGTTTGGGGCTCAGCGGCGACCGGCGCGCTGTTGGCGCTGCTGACGCCGCTGTCGCCCGAGCCGCTGCGGCCGCTGCTGTTGGTTGGCTTTGCGGCCAGTTTCGCCGCCAAACTGGCCGACACCTTTGGCAGCGAAATCGGCAAGCGCTGGGGGCGCCGCACCGTGTTGATCACCACCTTGCGACCGGTGCCGGCCGGCACGGAAGGGGCAATCAGCCTCGAGGGCACGGCAGCCAGTGCCGCCGGCGCGTTGCTGATGACGCTGATCTGTGCGGCCCTGGGGCTGTTGGCGCCGCGCCTGGATCTGCTGGCGCTCGTCGTCTGTGTTGCGCTGCTGGCCACCCTGGTGGAGAGCGCCATCGGGGCCACCCTGCAGCACCGTTACGGCTGGCTCAGCAATGAACTGGTCAACGGCTTGCAGACGGCCATTGCTGCTCTGTTGGCCATGGGGTGGCTCCTGCTCGTGCCGCTGCTATGGCGCTGATCGACTTGGCTGGGATTCGTCTCAGCAGGCGATCGCGTCGCTGACCAGATCAAGCAAGGTGAGCGTGCCGGTGGCATCGCTGTTGCCCGTCACGGGGGCATCGAGGCTGCGCAGTCTCAGCGCCTGCTGCACCGCGCCGGCTTCGCGCAGCTGCTCGATGCGGCAGCCCAGGGCGCTGGCCAGCCCTGCTTCACCCAAGGGCGGCAGTCCCGCCTGCTGGCGCTTGCTCTGCAGGCTGCAGACCCGCTGCTGCAGTTCGCGCAGGCGGCGCGGCGTCTTGATCGGCTGGTTGCGGTCGCGCTCCTCGTGCTGCATGGCACCGCGAATGAACGGCACCGCGTAGGTGCTTAAGCACAGACCCCGCTGGGGCTCAAAGCTGTCGATCGCCTTGATCAGGCCGATGCTGCCGACTGACACCAGATCGTCGTAGCTGAGGTTGCCCTTGGGCAGCTGGGCAGCGGCGACGCGGTGCACCAGCCCCAGGTTGGCGACCACCAAACGGTTGCGCAGGCGCAGCCGCTTGGCGCTGTCATGGCTGCGTTGCAGCTGCTGCAGCAACGCCTGGTTGCGCAGGCTGGCGGGTGAGGCGGGGAGGCGGGTCATGGCGGGTTCGTGGTTCCGTGTTTTCACGGTCCGCCAATGGCCTTGTTGATCGCCTCACCCCAGGAGCTGACGCTCGCTCATCCTTTGGAGTGATTGGCCCGTCAGCCCAAGCTGGGGGTGACCAGGCCGAGGGGCTGCAGCTCAGCCCACTGCAGCAGGGCCGGCCATAGCCGCAGCCGCTCGTAGATCTGGCGGTGGCCGTCGCTGTTGAGGTGCAGGCCATCGCTGCCGAGCCAGCGGGGCCAGTCGGCATCGGCCAGCAGCGACTCGAGCAGGGGCAGAAACGGCACATCGGCCTCGAGGCAGGCTTCTTCGAGCAGCCGCTCGTAGCGGCGAATGTCGTCGAGCTGATACCAGAGCACGTCGGCGTAGGGCATGGCGTCCTCGAGCACCGGCGTCAGGCCGATCACAAACACCGGGGCGATGCGCCGCGCTTGGGGCAGCAGCTGCTCCAGGCCAAACAGAAAGCCCTCGGCATCGAGCTGCTGGCGCCCGTCGCGGCGGCCCACCCGGGCGCTGTCGTTGAGACCGACACCCAGCAAAATGCCCTGGGGCTGCTGGCGTCTGAGTTCACCGCGGCAGCCCACTTCGCCCTCGAGCCGGGCGCTGAGCCGCTCAAGCCCATCGCCGCGCACGCCCAGGTTGTAGAGCACCGGGCCACCGGGCAGGTCCATCCAGTGGCGGCGCAGCCGTTCGCACCAACCGCCCTCGAGCGCATCGCCCCAGCCGTACACGCCGCTGTCGCCCAGGGCGATCAATTTCTTGGGGATCGGCAGGGGCATGGGGCGTGTGTCAGGCCCCCAGCAGCTGGCGGCGGCTTCGGTCGCTGAGATCTTCTCCCACCAGGGTGAGCAGCGCATAGGCCACTAGCAGCAGGGCGATCTGTTGCCAGGCAAAGGCGCTGAGGCTTTCGCGCAGCTGGCTGCCCAGACCGGTGCCGCCCACCAGCCCCACCACCACGGTCTCGCGCAGCATCACGTCGCTGCGGTAGGCGCCGTAGGCCAGGTAGGAGCGCGCCACGGCGCTGTAGCGCCCGTAGAGCAGGGCCAGCCTGGGCCCGCTGCCGCTGCTGCGCAGGGCCTGCTCGGGGCCGGGGTTGGCGCTCTCGATCGCTTCGTGCAGCAACCGCCCCAGGATGCCCAGATTGTGCAAACCCAGGGCCAGGGCCGCCGGCAGCAGCCCCGGTTTGAGCAACAGCAGCAGCAGCAGGGCCGTCAGCGGAGGTGGCCAGAGCCGTCCCAGGATCCAGCCCAGCTGCAGCAGCGCCCGTCCCCAGCGCCAGGGCGCCACCCACAGCAGCAGCAGGGGCCCAGAGCCAACAGCCAGGCCGGCGGCCGTCAGGGCCAGCAGCAGGGTGCCGCCGATCAGAGCCGGCCAGGGCAGCTGTACCGCCTGCTGCCAGCCAGTCGGATCGAGCGGCGGCAACGGCTGCCAACGCAGCAGCTGCAGCGGGTTGACCTTGAGCCACGCTGCAGCAGCGCCGGCCAGCAGCAGCAGGGCGAGCAGCGCGGCCAGCATCTGCCGCCCCTGGCGGCCCACGCTGGGGCTGCCGGCCTGGGGGCTGAGGCTCAGCCGCGCCGGCATGCTCCAGTGCCGGCGCAGCCGGGCGATCAGTGCTTCGAGCGGCAGCATCACGGCCAGCAGCAGCCACAGGCCGCTCCACAGCTCCTTGAACTGCAGCGACTGCAGGCTGAGCAGCAGGTCGTTGCCCAGACCCCCTAGGCCAAACACACCCAGCAGGGTGGCGCTGCGCAGGGCGCACTCGAGCCGGTAGCCGCTGTAGCTCAGCAACCCCGGCAGCAGCGGCGGGCCCAGGGCCGTGAGCAGGGCCGCGGGCGCGGCCACGCCAGCGCTCTGCAACGCCTGCAGGCTCTGGCGCGGCAGGGCGTCGAGCAGGTCGCGCACAACCCGGGCCACCAGGGCGCCGTAGGGAATGGCGATCGCCGCCACCGCCACAGCCGGCTCAAGACCGATCAACTGCAGCAGCAGCAGGCCCCAGATCAGTTCATGAATGGAGCGGGGAATGGCCAGCAGCCGCGCCAGCAGATCGGCCGGCCAGCGCCGGCTACTCAGGCTCTGCCAGACCACCTGGGAGCTGGCCACCCCCAGGGTGATGCCGAGCAGCAGGCTGGCGGCCCAGCTGACCAGGGCGACGGCGCAGGTGATCACCAGGCCGTCCAGCTGGGCCTTGAGCACCAGCGGGTCCAGTGAGGGCTGCAGCGCGGCGGCGGCAAAGCTGCCGATCAGCTCCCAGCCGCCGCCATGGCTGGCCTGGGGCAAGGCCAGCAGCAGTGGCAGCAGCACCAGGGCCGGCAGCAGCAGCAGCAGCGGCGGCGCCGGTTTCACAGCCCCGCGGCTGTGCTGCCGCTGCCCGCATAGAGGGCGTCGAGGGCGTTGCGGTCCACAGACGCCACCGGCAGGTCAAACAGCACCTGGCCATCGCGCAGGCCGATGGCCCGCTCAAAGCCCTCGAGCAGATCGGGGCGGTGCAGGCTCAGCAGCAGCGCCCGGGGGGATGCCCCCTCGCGCAGCAGCAGGGCCAGGAGCTCGGCCGCCAACCTGGGATCGAGGCTCGCCAGGGGTTCATCGGCCAGCAGCAGCTGGGGCTCCTGGCGCAGCAGCCGGCCCAGGGCCACCCGCTGGCGTTGGCCCCCCGAAAGCGCCGACACCGGCTGGCTCAGCAGCGCCGGCTCGAGATCGAGCCGTGCGAGCAGCTGGCCGCAGGCCGTGGTCTCGAGCGGCAGCAGCAGGTTGAGCAGAGCTCTGGGCCAGCCCCACGCCGCCAGGCGGCCGGCGTTGAGGTTTTGCTGCACCGTGAGCTCTTCGATCAGGCGCAGGTCTTGCCACAGGGTGCCGATGCGGCGTTGCTGCAGGCGGCGGGCCCTGCGGCTGCGGGCTGGAGCGACGCCCTGCCACAGCACCAGGCCCTGATCGGGAGCCAGCAGCCCGTTGGCCACCGCCAGCAGCGTGCTCTTACCGGCGCCGCTGGGGCCCAGCAGGGCCACCCGCTCGCCGGCTGATAGCCGCAGGTTGACGTCGGCCAGGCGCGGCCGTTCGCGCCCGGCAACGCTGATGCCGCGCAGCTCCAGCAGGGCGGCAGCCGCCACTCAGCGGATCTTGCCGATCTGACGGCCCACCCGCTCGATCGGGGCGTAGTCGCTGGCCTGGGCGCCGGTGAACTGCTGGGCTCCGAACAGCTTCAAGATCGCCTTCTGCTCGGGGTTTGTGGGCCGCCAGCTCAAAATGGCGCCGCGCAACTTGCCAGTGAAGCCTTTACCGAAGCGGGCATCGAGGTTGGGCTGGCCGATCCAGTGGTAATCGGGGTAGCCGGGGCTGCGCCAGATCGCAAACACCTTGGCGCGGTTGGCCTTGCCGCTGCGCAGGTTGTCCTTCCAGACCTGTTCGTTGACCACGCCGGCCTGATAAGCGCCGCTCTGCACCAGGGCGATGGTGGCGTCATGGCTGCCGCTAAAGCCCGGTGCGCCGCCAGCAAAGTCGCTGAGCTTGACGCCCGCCTGTTGCAGGAAGAACTGCGGCATCAGCCGGCCTGAGGTCGAGCTTTCGGAGCCGAAGGTGAAACGCTTGCCCTTGAGCTGCTGCAGGCCCTTGATGGCGTTGAACGGCTGCAGACCGCTTGTTTTGTTGGCGATGAAGATGCTGTGGAACGCTGCGTCGATGTCGCGCTGGGCGATCACCTGGGCGCCGGGTTTCTGCAGGCGTGCCTGCACCCCGGTCAGCCCACCGAACCAGACCAGATCAAGGCTGCCGGTGCGAAAGGCGCTCACGGCTGCGGCGTAATCGATCACCGGTACGTACTGCACCGGCACCCCCAGCTGTTTGCTCAGCTGTTGAGCCACCTGGCCATAGAGGCGGTTGAGTTTTTCGGGGTTTTGATCGGGAATGGCACCAATGCGCAGCACCGGCTTGGTGGCCTGGGCGCTGGCGGGTCGTGGTGCGAGGGGCAGGACCGCCGGAGTCAGGGTCAGGGCAAGACCCAGGGCAACAGCGGTCCAACGTTCTCGGGCGGGCATGGCAGGGTGCAATGAAGCCTGATGCACTCAAGCAGGCGGCAGTGCCTCAGGACGCTGAACGGCCCGCGTGGTTGGTTGCAAGCACCTCAGAGTGCCGCAAGGAACCGCTGCAGCCGCTCCAGCCCATCGTCGATGGTGGGCTCCGACGCCGCGCATGACAGGCGAATGCAACCGTCGTCGCCAAAGGCGATGCCTGGCACCACCGCCAGGCCCACCTCATCGAGCAGACGGTTGCACAGGCTCATGGAGTCGAGCCCGTAGTGGCTGACATCGGGAAAGGCGTAAAAAGCCCCTTCGGGCGGTTGCAGCTGCAGCCCTGGAATGGCCCGCAGGCCATCGCTGAGGCGCTGGCGGCGGCTGTTGAACTGCTCGGCCATGGCCCGGACGCAGTCGCGTGGGCCGCTCACCGCCGCCAGAGCGCCGTACTGAGCAAAGGTGCAGACGTTGCTGGTGCTCTGGCTCTGCAGGGCCGCCGCCGCCTTGATGACCGCCTCGTGACCCGCCAGCCAGCCGATGCGCCAGCCGGTCATGGCCCAGCCCTTGGCGCAGCCTCCCACGATGAAGATGCGATCGGCCAGATCGGGTGCCACCGCCGCCAGGCTGTGGTGGCTGTGGCCGGGGGCCAGCAGAAACTCGTAGATCTCGTCGCACACCACCAGAACCTGGGGATGGCGGCGCAGCACCAACGCCAGGGCCTCGAGCTCGCTGCGGCTCAGCACCATGCCCGTGGGGTTGCTGGGGCTGTTGAGCACCAGCAGCTTGCTGGCCGGGCCAATGGCTGCTTCCAGCGCTTCGGGGCTGAGCCTGAAGCCCGAGGCGGCGCTGCTGGGGATCAGCCGCACCGCGGCCCCGGCCAGTTCGGCCATGTCGGGGTAGCTGAGCCAGTAAGGGGCAGGCAGCAGCAGCTCGTCGCCGCTCTGCAACACCACCTGAAACAGGTTGAACAGGGCCTGTTTGCCGCCGTTGGTGACCAGCACCTGGGCTGGTGCGGTGGGCACCTGGTTTTCGTTGCTCAGCTTGGCGGCGATCGCCTCGCGCAGGGCCGGCTCACCGGCGGCGGGGCCATAGCGGGTCTGGCCGGCAGCAAGGGCATCGGCGGCCGCCTGGCGAATGAAGGCCGGCGTGTCGAAATCGGGTTCGCCAGCACTGAGACTGCAAATGTCACGGCCGTCTGCCTTGAGGGCCTTGGCTTTGGCGGCGATCGCCAGGGTCAGAGACGGTTGCAGCGCCTGAGCCCGCTGCGATAACCAGGCGTTCACGGTCAGCTGGGGCGACGTCGCCGGCATGGGGCAGTGGGCGATGCAGCCATCCTGCCGCACGCCTCTGTGCCAGAGCGTTCAGAGCGAAACCAAACCGCTGCATTGGGCTGCTTCAAGATTGCGGCCCCTGTGCCCATCGCCATGGCTGATCCCGATGCGCTGCAGGCGCTGCATCAGGCCTGTGACCATTGCCGCCGCTGCCCGTTGGGCGAGCAACGCGCTCAGGTGGTCATGGGCCGCGGCAATCCCAGGGCGCCGCTGTTGCTCATCGGCGAGGCGCCCGGCGCCGAGGAGGACGCCAGCGGTTTGCCGTTTGTAGGGCGTTCGGGGCAGCTGCTCGATCAGCTGCTGCAGCAGAGCGGCCTCAGTGACGTGTACATCTGCAATGCCATCAAGTGCCGGCCTCCCGGCAACCGCCGACCCACCCCCGCCGAGCTGGCGGCGTGCCGGCCCTGGTTGGCCGAGCAACTCACCCTGGTGCAGCCACAGCTGGTGCTGCTGGTGGGCGCCACGGCCCTCGAGGCGGTGTTGGGAATCAAGGGCGGCATCACCCGTTTGCGGGGCCAGTGGCTGGAGCCAGGCGACGGCCCTCTGGCCGCGCAGCTCAGCGCGCGGCAGCTGATGCCGATCCTGCATCCGTCGTATCTGTTGCGCTTTGCCCGCGAGGAGCCGGGCAGCCCCCGCGATCTGACCCGCCACGATCTAGCCGCCGTGGCACAGCAGCTAACCCGGCTCACGCCGCAGGCTTCAGGCCCCAACTGACCCTGCCGCTGTGACAGCCTTGCAGCCACTGATGGCCCCCACTTCGCCATGACCGCCGCCCTGGTCAGCTCTGAAGCCACCGCTGCCGACTGGGCCAGCAACCCCCGTTACGACACCCAGCTCAAGCGCCGCAAGACCCGCAGCGTGCGCGTCGGCGATGTCTGGATCGGCAGCGATCACCCGGTGGTGGTGCAGTCGATGATCAACGAGGACACCCTCGACATCGAGGGGGCCACCGCCGGCATTCGCCGCTTGCATGAGGCGGGCTGCGAGATCGTGCGGGTCACGGTGCCGTCGTTGGCCCATGCCAAGGCGATGGGCGAGATTCGCCAGCGCTTGATTGACACCTACCAGAGCGTGCCGCTGGTGGCCGATGTGCACCACAACGGCATGAAGATCGCCCTGGAGGTGGCCCAGCACGTCGACAAGGTGCGCATCAACCCGGGTCTGTTTGTGTTTGACAAGCCAGACCCCAACCGCAGCGAATTCAGCGATGCCGAGATCGCCGCGATCGGCGAGCGCATCACCGAGACGTTTGAGCCGTTGGTCAAGCTGCTCAAAGAGCAGGACAAGGCTCTGCGCATCGGCGTCAACCATGGCTCGCTGGCTGAGCGCATGCTGTTTCGCTATGGCGACACCCCGCTCGGCATGGTCGAGAGCGCCATGGAGTTCATTCGCATCTGCGATCGCCTCGACTTCCACAACATCGTGGTGTCGATGAAGGCCTCGCGAGCTCCGGTGATGATGGCCGCCTATCGCATGATGGCCGACCGCATGGATGCTGAGGGGTTCCACTACCCCCTGCATCTGGGCGTCACCGAGGCTGGCGATGGCGACTACGGCCGCGTCAAGAGCACCGCTGGCATTGCGCCGCTGCTGGCCGAGGGCATCGGCGACACGATCCGGGTGTCGCTCACTGAGGCGCCTGAGAAGGAAATCCCGGTTTGCTACTCGATCTTGCAGGCCCTGGGGTTGCGCAAGACCATGGTCGAGTACGTGGCCTGCCCCAGCTGCGGCCGCACCCTGTTCAATTTGGAGGAGGTTTTGCAGCAGGTGCGCAGCGCTACGGCGCACCTCACCGGCCTCGACATCGCCGTGATGGGCTGCATCGTCAACGGCCCCGGTGAGATGGCCGACGCCGACTACGGCTATGTGGGCAAGACGCCGGGCGTGATCTCGCTCTACCGCGGCCGTGATGAGATCCGCCGCGTCCCCGAAG
>CAYFMB010000025.1:9019-13681 GCA_964344095.1 uncultured Klebsiella sp. | reverse complement strand
CAGCGCTTCCCATGCGCCGTCTCTTTTCCCTGATTGCCCTCTGCCTGACGCTGCTGCTGGGCGCGACTCCGAGCTTCGCTGCTGATGCTGCCCATGGCGGCCAGATCTTCTCGGCCAACTGCGCGGCTTGCCACATGGGTGGTGGCAACGTGGTCAATGCCGAGCGCACCCTCAAGAAAGAAGCTCTCGAGGCTTACCTGGCCAACTACAGCTCTGGTGCTGAAGCCGCTGTGGCCTACCAGGTCACCAATGGCAAGAACGCCATGCCCGCTTTCGGTGGCAAGCTCAGCGAAGGTGACATCGCTGACGTGGCTGCCTACGTGATCGACATGTCCAACAAGGGCTGGGCTTGATCCAAATCAAGCCTTGATGCATTTGTCCGATTGATTCTTTGCTTCGGCACTCGGTTGGACACTGCTTCTTGTACTCACCCCGGCTTCGGCCGGGGTTTTTTGTTGGCGCAGCCCTGACGGCGGGGCCATGCTGAGGACCCTTGCGGCTGGCCGATGTCACGCGATCAGTTGCTGGCGTTGCTGACCGACGCCGAACACTCGTTGCAGTTGCGCCAGCAGCTTCGTTTCACGGGTGACTGGCAGGCCTGGTTGCTTCAGGCTCGCCGTCTTGGCTACGCCGTTGCGGCTGACGATCTGCGGCAGCTGTTTGCGGCAGAGCGTGCTGCAGCCTTTCTGGCCTCGAGCCGGTTGGCGCCGATCAGACCGGTGTCTTAAGGCGCTTGCGCTTGCCAGCGACCGGCACCCGGTTGGTCTGCCTGATGGCGAGCCAGCCGCGTGGGGCCCGCCTGTTCTCAATCGCTGGGCTCACCATCCTCATTCACGCTGCGGCGGTGGTTGCTGCGGGCGTCCAGGAGTTTCCTGGCCGGACCTGTGGCAACTTCCCCGATCAGGATCGCAGTACCCAGCATCAGCAGGATCTTTGCTGCAGCGGTGATCATGTGAAGCGCGACGTCCTGCGTTGCGACCTGGCTCCGGCTGGTTTCGCTCATGGTTGCTTGTTTCATGACTCCCTCGGTATTCACTGCAGTCCTAAGCAGATGAGCCTGACCACACGAGCCCATGCAGCACAGCTGCTTTGACCTGCAGGAGTCACGCGTGTGTCTGGGGGAGCCTGGGATGATCAGGGACAACCTGCGAGAGGCCGGGAGCGGAGAGCCCGGACCACTGATCGTCTAGGTTCAATGTTGAGATCAGTCCAGAAAGGCTGAGCAGTCTCCCAGGCCTTGACCATGCCAGGGAACCTCTGCTGAAGCCAGCTTTGTCACCGTATTGCTCTCGCGCCTCAGCAGCTGCGTGTCAGCTGCTGAGGCGCTGGAACCGCGTTGTTCAGCCGATCGATCTGAGCGTCATACCCACCGTTGATCATCGATGTCTCATCTGCCCAAAAAGCCTCCGAATCACCAGCTACCACCACCTGTTCAGCGCTGGAGTCGTCTCTGTCCTGTGAACAGCGATGGCAGTGCAAGCCCCACCGATTCAGCCCAGAGCCGCCGCTGGCGCAAGCTTCTCGCCGAGGAACAGCTCTGAGTACCGCTGTCTTGCACAGGCTGGGGCCCGTGTTGATCGCCCTCTGCCATCTGGGTTGTCTACTGCTGCTGGTGACCGATCTCGGCTGGTCCGCTCTGATTTGGGCTCTGATGCTGTATCTGGTCAGGATGCTGGCGATCACTGCCGTGTTGCATCGCCTCATCGCTCATCGCAGCTACGAGGCCCCGCGCCTGGTCTGGTGGCTGGGCGCACTGGTCGCCACCTCAGCAGGTCAGATGGGCCCCAATTGGTGGGCGGCTCATCATGTTCAGCACCATCGCCATGTCGACACCGTCGTCGACCCCCACACCCCATTGAGGGACGGGCACCGTTGGCAAGGGTTTTGGCATGCGCAAGCGGGTTGGTTGCTGACCGCTGACTTTCATCCCGCCCGGTTGCCCAGGGACCTCGAGGCCGATCCGGTGTTGCGGCTGCTGGACCGGGCCCATGTGCTGCCCCCGCTGGCGCTGGCCTGGCTCTCGTGGCAGCTTGGCGGTCTGCCATGGCTGGCGGCCTTCTGTCTGAGCACAACCCTGCTGTTTCATGCGGTAGGCAGCGTCAATTCCGTCGCTCATCTGGCAGGCGAGCAAGCTTTCGCCACTGGCGATGGCAGTCGCAACAACCGCTGGGTCGCCTGGCTCACCTTGGGCGAGGGATGGCATAACCTCCATCACGCCTTTGCAGGATCGGCCCGTCAGGGCATCACGGTGCGCGCTGGCCAGATCGTGTTGTTGCCTGACCCCACCTACCGCTTCCTCCGTTTGCTTGAGCGGCTTGGCCTGGTGCGGCATCTGCGCATTCCTTCGGATCGGGCGTTGCTCACGCGGGCGGAGCAACGTCTACCGAAGGTTTGATCGCATTGCTGATCAGCCAGGGCGGGCAGTCCCTCGTCGTCATTGATCAGGTCGCCGCGCCAGCGATGGGTTGCATCGGCGGGGTTGATGACGGCATCGGGCTGCGCTGAGGCGGCATGGCAGCGCTGGATCGGTTCTCCGTCCAGCAAGCGGCGCCACCAAGGTCAAGCTACGGAGAGCCATGCAGCAACGAAGGTCGCCATGGGAACTCTGCCCCTCCAGCGTTGGACCTGGGTGATCGGCCTCAGTGCAGGTTTGCTGCTGAACCCGGCCCTGGCGGCCCCGCAGGCGTCGACAGGCTTCGAGCTTCCCTGCGGCAGCGGCTGCGGCGGGCCCATGGGCCTTCAGCCCGCCGATGGGCGCTTCATCGTGATGATGATTCCCCATCACGACGGGGCAATTGCCATGGCCGAGCTGGCCCTGCGCCGGGCCCAGCATCCAGAGATCAAGCTCCTTGCACAGCGGATCAAAACCAGTCAGAGCGCTGAGAATGCCCAGATGCGCCGCTGGTACCGGCAGTGGTTCGGTAGCCCAGTGCCGGCCTGGGCTTACGGCGGTGATGGTCGCGGCATGGGCATGGGCATGGGCATGCCTGGAATGGCCACCAGCCTTGCTGTGCTCAGGGACGCACCCGACTTCGATCGCGCCTTCATCGAGCAGATGATTCCGCACCACCGCATGGGCGTGATGATGGCCTCTCACGCGCAGTGGAACACCCAACACGCCGACCTGCGCCAGCTTGAGGCGGCCATGGTGCGGGTGCAAAGCCAGGAGATTGCCCAGATGGAGCAGTGGTATCGCCAGTGGTACGGGGTTTCACGCCGCTGAGGGTTTGCGACCACCGCAGTCTTCCCAGCTGCCGAGCAGGGCGTTCAGCTCGTGATGCAGGTGGCGCAGAGCTTCAATCTTCTGCTCGATGTCATTCGCCTTGCTGCGGATCGTGGCCTGCAGCGAGGCGCAGGTGCAGACACCAGAACGCCTTGATTGCAGGATGCGGGTCACGTCCTGAAGCGGAATGTCCATCGCCTTCAGGGTGCGGATCAGGGTCAGCTCCGCAAACACCTCTTCGCCAAATAGCCGGTAGCCGCCCTGACTGCGGCCCATGGGATGGATGATCCCTTCGTCGCAATAGAAGCGAATCGTTTTCACGCTCAGGCCACAGCGCTGGGCCACCGCGCCGATGGTCATCACGTCCGCGGCAACCACTTGACTCTCCACTTAGGGGAGGCTGCATCGTATCGACTGACTGTCGCCAGGCTCTCGATGCGATCTTCTCTTCTTGCGGTGGTGGCACTGGTTGGCCTGATGGCACCAGGTGCCTGGGCGCAGATGGATCTGCATCAGCATCACCACGGCGCAGCATCGGCATCCAAGCCAATGGATCACAGCGGCCACAGCCACGCTGTGGGCGCGGCCGGCAGCACCTATGACCTGCGCTGGATCGACGCGATGGTGCAGCACCACAGTGGCGCCCTGCGCATGAGCGAGTTTGTCTTCGATATCGGTGTGCCGGGGGTGGGTTCGCTTGCCAAGGAGATCTGGAGTGACCAAGCCCAAGAGATCAAGGCGATGGGGCTATGGCGTAAGGCCTGGTATCCCGATGCTCCCGTTTATCCCGTGGCCCTCAAGGCAGGCGGCGATCCGAATGCCATGGTCGATCTGACTCGCATGAGTTCAGCTCAGATCCAGGCCATGCAGATGATGGGTGCAGCACCCACACGCGCCAACCGGGTGATCTGGTTTCTGGAGGGCATGCTCCAGCATCACGGCGGGGCGTTGATCATGGCGCATGATGCACTGCAGAAATCGCACAATCCCACGATTGTGCGATTGGCTCGCAACATCATCCTTACCCAGCGCAGGGAGATCATTCAGATCCGCAAGATGCTTCAACATGATGGCTTCATGAAGCCGCAGTATCACCAGTACGACAGGCTGTTTGCGTTGAACTGAACCAAGTGACTGCATTCCTGTTGTCATCCAACGTCCAAGCACCAATCAGAACACCCTCATGACAACAACCTCCGCTGTTGTGTCCCTGTTGGCTCCTCTTGTGATCCTCCAGCTGGGTTCCAGCGTTGCCTATGCTCAAGTCAATGACATGTTCCCCACCAAGGCTGCTGCAGAACAGCGAGCCAAGCAGTTGAAATGTTCGGGTGCCTTTGCAATGGGAAACGACTGGATGCCCTGCGCGAATGAGCGGGCATTCCATGCTGCACTTCAGACAGAGACGTGATGCTCCCGATGAACCGCCCTTGTTGATTGTC
>CAYFMB010000025.1:6784-8919 GCA_964344095.1 uncultured Klebsiella sp. | reverse complement strand
GTCAACGCCCAGCGCGGTCGCCTGGCCGCCGTGTCAGCTGCGTTGGTGCAGTCATGGCAGATCTTGCGGTCTTTGCTTTCAACGAAGCTTGCCCGCAACAGCCATGCTGAGCCAACCGCATCAGCCTGCATGCACCGCCTTGGATCTCCCGTGCTGGAGCCCACCTCTCTGGAGCAGCTGTCCTGGGGCGGCCTTGTGGCGCTGAGCGCCGAGACCAGGCACCTCAAATACGCCACTGGTTGCTGCCATCGCTCTGGCTTTTTGGATCCTGGTTCGGGTGATTCCTGAACGTGCGGTCCTTGTGCACGTGTCCTGCAACCCGCGCGATGTTGCTGGGGTTTGAGGACCCTGCGTGGATTGGGGCAACCCCGACGATGCCTCCGCAGGCGGCCAGCCCAGCAAAACCGTGCTAGTACGGGTGTATTGATTGGAGGTTGATTGTGGGCGTCCCTCTCCCCCGTCCAGGTGGCCTGGCGGCCAGGCTCTCAACTGCTGTTGAGGAGTGGCCGTATCTCGACACTGAGGTCCTGCTCAAGACCCGCAGCCGCAAGGTCTGCATGACCTGTCACTGGTTTCGCCATCACGCCGGGCCGAACTGCATCCCAGTGCTCACCTGCCAGCTGCATCAGGGCTTGATCGCCCATGGCGAGCACTTGACCAGCCGCTGCCAGGGGTGGACCGACGACATGGTGCGTCAGCGGGGCTGGGCGCCAGAGGTGGCCTGAGCGCCAGCCGCAGCGCTTTTGAGCAGAATCGCCCCTATGGAGATTCATGCCGACCTCAACCAACGCGCGGTCCTCGACACCAGCACCCTGGCCTGGCAGTCGTCACCGATGGCGGGTGTGGAGCGGCGGATGCTCGATCGCCGCGGAGGCGAAGTCGCCCGGGCGACGTCCATCGTCCGCTACGCCCCGGGTAGCCGCTTTGAGCGCCACGTCCATGGCGGTGGAGAAGAGATCCTGGTGCTTGAGGGCACCTTCTCCGACGAGGAGGGTGATTACCCCGCCGGTACTTACCTGCGTCATCCTGTTGGCTCCGCCCACGCTCCGTTCAGTGAGCAGGGCTGCACGATTTTGGTCAAGCTGCATCAAATGCACCCGGCCGACCAGCAGCGTCTGCTGATCGACACCGGCAAGGGGAGCTGGTTACCAGGCCTGGTGGGCGGGCTTGAGGTGCTGCCCCTTCATGCCTTTGGCTCCGAGCATGTGGCTTTGGTGCGTTGGGCGCCGGGCACGGTGTTTCAGCCCCACGCTCATCCAGGCGGCGAGGAAATCCTGGTGCTCGATGGCGTCTTCCAGGATGAGCACGGCTGTTATCCGGCAGGCAGCTGGCTGCGCAATCCACCCGGCAGCGTGCATCGACCCTGGAGTGATGTGGGGTGCACGATCTGGGTCAAGACCGGGCATCTGCCGGCCAGCGTTGGCCCCGATGGTTCAGAGACGTGAGTCTCGTGCTTCCGGCAGGATGCGTTGACCGCCATCGAGTCCCAGCAGGGCATCCCACGCCCTTGGTCTCACGTTGCAGGGCATGCGCCGTGATGTCGGCTCTGCTTCTAGATCGCTGTAGCCATCACACACTCGACCGTCAATGGTTCATCGTTCTACGTGCGGAAGGTCAAGGCACATGAGGACCAGCTGCTTGCCGACTCGAGGCTTCATCAAGGTTGGTGTCTTGTCTGACTGGCCGTTTCTCATCTTGTTGATGTCGAGTGCAAGGCGATCACGCATTTGACATCACAGTCATGTTGCTTGATTTTTTAATGATTAAGGGGCTGGCTCATGGGGGTGAACCATTAGTATGAAAATCAGGTGCGGGGTGCGAGGCCCCAATGTGGCCATTTCGCGACAAGTCGTTGTTAAGCGATTGTTCCTTGCATCAACTGCTGGGTTGCTGTGTTTGTTTTCGTTTGATCTGGCCTCGCCTGCATCCACTTGGGTTGACGAAAAGCTTGAGCAGTACAGCGCCCGTCCTGCCTGGATTGCAACACGGTGTGAAAACATGAGTAAAGTGAATCAAAAAGGGGAGTCCGTGTTTGATCGCAAGGTGGCAATGCTAGAGAAGCAATACAATCCAAATTTCGCGCAAAAAAGTGCCGCTGAAATTCTCGAGTTCTACCATCTTTTTGTGCGCAAATT
>CAYFMB010000025.1:0-6684 GCA_964344095.1 uncultured Klebsiella sp. | reverse complement strand
TCGCGTTCGTTGGGTGGTGGTGATTCAGCTCGCGCATGTCGTCTTGCGGGATTGGTTCTGGCAGCGGATCTCAGAGCTATTTCCCTTGGTGTATCGCCTTGCCCTGTTGTTGCCCTTGCTCCCGTCTCGGTCAGGATGGGGCGAAGGGATCGGCTTTAGGCGCCACTGCGCATGCCTCAGGCAGCGGAAAGACCCATGAAACCGTGCGCGTGCAGATGCCGAGAGCGTGGGGCTCGCTTGACCCGCGGTCTGCACCTCTGGTGGCCGGGCTGCACCCCTCAGGAGCTGCACCCCTCCGGAAGGGTGTCGTTGAACTGGTGCGATGGCCGTCACCCTTGAACCACTCCCGGCCCTCGCCGGGTTGGAACTCGCCGTTGTCGGTCATGTGGAGTGGGTGACGTTCCTGGCGCTGGAGCAATTGCCTGCCGCCGGCACGGTCAGTCATGCAACCGCCTTCCGTGAGGAGCCAGCTGGTGCTGCCGCCGTGGCTGCGGTGCAGCTGGCCCGTCTGGCCGGCCGCCCTGTGAGGCTCTACACAGCGTTGGGTTCAGACGCGATTGGCCAGCAAGCGGCTGATCGGTTGATGGCCCTTGGCCTTGATCTGCACGTGGTGTGGCGTGATGCCCCCACTCGCCGCGGTGTGAGTGTTGTGGATGCTGACGGCGAGCGCACGATCACCGTGTTCGGCGAGCGGCTGGGGCCGTTGGCCTCTGATCCATTGCCGTGGAGCGATTTGTCCGGCTGCGATGGCGTGTTCGTCACCGCTGCTGATCCGGATGCCCTGGTGCTGTGCCGAAAGGCAACTGTGCTGACGGCAACGCCACGGCTGCGCTTGCCAGTGCTGGAAGCCAGCGGGGTGACGTGCGATGCCCTGATCGGCAGCGCCCTCGATCCCGCTGAGTTGGTTCCTGATGGTGCGTTGACCCGGCCGCCTCTGTTGCGGATCGCCACGGAGGGTGCAGCCGGTGGTTGGAGCCATCCCGGCGGACGCTTTGCTGCGGTTCCCTTATCAACGCCTCTGGTGGATAGCTATGGCTGTGGCGACAGCTTTGCGGCAGGGGTGACGGCGGGTTTGGCGGCGGGCTGGGGCCCTGCCGATGCGATCGCCCTCGGAGCGCGCTGCGGTGCTGCGTGTGCCGGGGTGTTTGGTCCCTATGCGGAGCGTGGTGCGCCAGAACGGCTGGGCTTGGGACATGGCCTGAACAGGTCTCCCTAACTGGTGTGCCGTTGACCGGCATCGGCCTGTCATCGAGCAGGACGCTGGATCAGGTCGCCCCGGTAGTCACCAAGGCTTGCGTCAGCCGCGGCTGAACGAAGTCAATGAAGGCCCGCGTTCGAGCTGGCAGACGCCCACCTGGGTAGAGCAAATGCAATGGGTTGGGTGGTGGCGCGTCATCGTCGAGCATGGCCACCAGTCGCCCCGATTGGATGGCGTCATGCACTAGGAGCCCAGGCAAATGGGCGATTCCTAGACCTTGTTCGGCGGCTGTGCGCAACACCACAAAGTCATCGCTCACCAACCGGCCACTGACCGGCACCTCGCTGCTGCGGGCACCCGTTCCCAAGGTCCAGCTTGAGCGCACGTCCATGCCTGAGCGTGCAAAGCGTAGACAAGCATGGGATGACAGGTCTGATGGTCGCTGAGGACATCCATGGCGAACCAGATAGGCCGGACTGGCAACAACGCGGTAGGTCGAACGGCCAATGCTTCGGGCGATCAAGCTGGAGTCCGTTAGAACTCCCGCTCGGATCGCCACATCGAATCGCTCTGCCACCAGATCGATAGGCCGGTCGTTGAGATGCAGCAACACCTCAACGTCGGGGTAGGCCTCTAGAAAGTCCGACAGGATTGGCGCCAGAACTAATTCGCCGATCGTCACCGTGGTGGTGACCCGCAACCTGCCGCGAGGTTCACGCTGAAGTTCGCTCACAGCGTCCTGGGCAGCCTCCAGCTTGGTGATCGCGGCTTCTGCCTCTTCGACGAAGGTCACGCCGGCGTCGGTCAGCGGCAGCAGGGTTGGCACGTCTGCTCACCGCAGTGGATTTCACCACGTCCACACCGGGATTGAGGCGCTGTCCGATCTCATGCCCGTAGCAGGAGGCAGCTCCTGCCCGCTCAGTGGCGATGGCGGTGATGGGCGTCGCTCACATGGGGATGGGCGTGCTCCAGCTCCCCATGGCGGTGCTCGTGGGCATGCCAGTAGGGCTGATCAGCATCGATTCCCTCAAGATCTGCTGGATCGTGGTGGTGCTCGTGATGAGGATCGCCGCCGCGCGGATCGTGCCGGTGGCGATGGGCATGATCTTGCAGCTCATGGCGATGCCAGTGGCTGTGTTGTTCTCGCAGCAGCAGCACCACTCCCGCAGCCATCAGAGCCGCCGCAGCTAGCAGCGAGGGTGTGGCGACATCGCGCAGCACCAGCAGAGAGAACAGCGCACCGACGAATGGGGCTGTGGCGAACAGCACAGCCTCGCGGGCGGCGCCCAGGTCGCGTAGGGCCAGCAGATCCAGCCAGATCGAGAGGCCGTAGCCAAGGGCGCCGATCGCCAATAAGGCCAGCGTCGACGGCAGCTCCGGGAAGGGATGCCCCAGCACCAGGGCCAGGCCCAGCATCGGCAGCGAGGCCCCTGCTGCCTTGAGGCAGGCGATCTGGAGCGGATCGCGCAGGCTCAGGCGTTGGCTCAGGTTGTTGTCGATACCCCAGGCCAGGGTGGCCAGGGCAATCAGGCCGCCGCCGATCCAGCTGGCGCCAACCAAGGAACCCTCCGAAAGCACTACGGCTCCGGCAATGGTTAGTCCGGCAGAGAGGAGCCCGCGGCGCCCGAGATGCTCGCGCCCGAGTAACACGGCGATAGCCAGGGTGAACACTGCCTCAAGGTTGAGCAGCAGCGAACCCGCCGCTGCGCTCAGGCGAGCCAGGCCCAGTACCAGCGCCACCGGGCCCACCACACCGCCCATGAGGGTGAGCGCTGCCAGTGCCGGAAGGTCGCGCCGGATCACGGGCGTTTCGGCACTGGTGCCGCGCACCAGGCGTACCACCAGCAGCGCCGCCGTGGCACCGGCGTAGAGCAGGCCGGCGATGCTCAACGCGGAACCGGCTTTGGTGAGGGTGCTAATCAGAGGGGCACTGCAACCGAAGAGCACCGCCGCAAGCAATCCGAAGAGTTGTCCTTGACGTTGAGGGTGGCTGTGGTGGGTTCCCATGGCGGAAGGTGATCAGCAATCAGGGACGTTCAGAAGTCGAGTGACGATCACGCACGTTGGATGGATGACTGGTCGTTCCATCGCAACCGCGATAACCACAGTGCTGCTGCGATGGCACAGAGCCCACCGGCCGTGAACGCCAGATCGGGGCTGAATCGCTCATAGAGCCACCCGAAGCCCAATGAGGCCGGCAGCACCGTGAGGCCGGTGATCAGGTTGAACCACCCGAAGGCCGTTCCCCGTTGGCCGGGCAGGGAGAGATCCGCCACCAGGGCTTTCTCCACCCCTTCCGTTGCGGAGAGCACCAGGCCATAGCTGAGCATGAGCAGCAGTAGCCATGCCCCGCTGCCATCCAACCGAGCGATTAGCAGGTAGAGAACCCCATAGCCGCCATATCCCGCTACCAGGAGGCGGCGGCGGCCGATGCGGTCCGACCAGGCCGCCAGTGGTGTGGAGCCGACCATCGCCACCGCCGAGATCGCAGCCCAGAGCAGGGGAATCTGGGGCTGGGGCACCCCCAGTTCTCGGGCCCGGAGCAGCAAAAACAGGTTGGAGCTGTTGGCCAGTGTGAATAGGGCCACCACTGGTAGAACGCGCTGCAGGGGCACCGGCAGGGCCGTGAACTGCCAGCGCACGGGCTCCGGAGCGTCGGAACTTGACCGCTGATGCGGGACGGGCGGTGGCTCCTGCAAGGCCAGGGCCAGCAGGGTGCAGACGATCCCGGGCAGCAGCGACCAGGTGATGATCTGGCGCAGCGGCAGCTGCAACGCCAGCAGGCCCGCCGCCACCAGCGGACCGATCACGGCGCCGGCGTTGTCCATGGCCCGGTGCAGGCCGAAGGCCAGGCCGTGCTGATCCGGTGCCACCACGGAAGCCAGCAGGGCATCGCGCGGTGAGCTGCGCAGTCCCTTGCCGATCCGATCGGAAAAGCGCAACACCAACACCACAGGCCAGCTGCTGGCCAGGGCAATCAGGGGCCTGGACAGGCCGGCCAGGCCATAACCCGCCACGATCCAGGAGCGCGCATGACCGCTGCGGTCGCTGAGGGCTCCCGAGGCCAACTTGAGCAGGCTGCTGGTGGCTTCCGCAATGCCTTCGATCAGGCCCAGCGCCCGGGGTCCGGCCATCAGCACCGACGTGAGGTAGAGCGGCAGCAGCGGATAGATCAGATCGCTGGCGCCGTCATTCACGAGGCTGATCAGCCCGATCAGCCAGACATCACGGGGCAGACCGCGCAGACGCCGGATCATGACTGCAGCAGAGCGGCTAGATCGCGTCCGAACTCCTCGTGAGCGCCGAGGCGACCTGGCAGATCCTCCACCCGATCGGCGACGGCGGCCAGGGCCTGCATTTGCGCCAGGGACTTGGGCGGCGCCTGATCGGCGATCACCACGGTCAGCGGAGCCTGCAGGTGGCGTGCCGCCTGCAGCCAGGCTTCTGGATTGGTGTATGGATCGAGCCCCCCTGTCACGAAGGCGGCGCTGGCAAAGCGTGCCCCGCGTTGGCGGGAGATGCGCTGCCGATCTGCGATCCCCTCCGGTGTTAGTCCAGGCCCTGCCACATCGACATGGTGCCGGCTCATCCAGCCGAGCACGGCCTTGGTGGTGTTAAGCCGATAGAGCAGCGGACCGATCAGGGGCGATTCCACCAGGTTGCGCAGCAGCCCAAAGGCCCGGCTCTGGCGGCCGGCCATCGTCGGAAAGGGGCCACGCCAGGTGGGGGCCACCAGCACCCAGTCGCTGAAGGTCAGGCCGTGACGCTCGGCGGCCAGCAGGGCGATGCCGGCAGCGTGGCCGGCGGCGATTAGGCCGCAGTGATTGGGGCAGATGTCGCGGCGGACATCCAGCAGGAAGCGCGCCAGGAGATCGGCGTCGTAGGCCAGCCGCAACCGATCGCTGTCCCCGAAGCCCGGCCAGTCAAGCCGGATCATCCGAGGACGTCTGCAAGCGTCCTCTAGCAGGTCGTCGACAGCAGCGCAGAAGGGCTCCCACTCGCGGCGGCTGGAGATCGTGCTGAGAGCTGGAAGCAACAGCCAGGCCGGACCGGCACCGCCGCTGTCACTGATCGCGATCTCCACCTCCCGGCCGCCGTGCTTCCAGCGGTAGCGGCGTTGGTGAGCCGTGTCGACGGTTGCGCTGGCGGTGGCAGGAAGCACGTCCGGAATGAGCTTGGCTACAGGTATACATTCAAGCGATTGATCTCTGAGCGTCGATGGCCGCCAAGCGCTGCAGCTCCAGCCGCGAGGGCAAGGTGCTGCTCTCCTGCTGGATTTCCGAGGAGCTGCGCATGGAGCTCGACCGGGTTTGGGCCAGCAAGGGCTACCGCCCTCACGGCCGCACCCAGAAAGGGATGGAAGAGATGATCGCCGCCTACCTGGCGGCCCAGCAGGAGGCCTGAGCCATGGGCAGCCAGCACGCTCATGGACCGGAGCATCACGAGCACAGCCACGGCGACCACAGCCATGGCCCAGGCGTTGAGCACCAGCATCACCACGCCGGCCATCACCATCACGGTGACTCCAAGGCCGGCGCTGCCTTTCGCTGGAGCATCGTTCTCAACAGTGGGCTGACCGCCCTGCAGCTGACGATCGGCTTCGGGTTTGGGTCGCTGGCACTGATCGGCGATGCCCTCCACAACGCCGGCGATGTGGTCGGCCTGGCCCTGGGATGGGGCGCCGATCGGCTCAGTCGCCGTTCGGCCCGTGGGCGCTTCACCTACGGCTATGGCCGCCGCACCCGTAGCAGCTCGGGCGTGACGCCATGGACGGCTGCTGTCTTGCTGCGTGAGCCTGCCTGCAGCACCTCGCTCAGAGAGATCTGCGGGGCGACAGCAACCACGCTTGGCACCTGCTCAGCGATGGCGTCGGCGTCATTGAGCACCAGGGTGCGCGGTGGCTCGACGCCCTGATGGCGTGTGTTGTGGCTTCCCGGCGCCACAAACAGCACATGGGCGCCCAGCACGTTGAGCTGGGAAGCGGCAAGGTTCTGCGCCCCGCGGCCCACACCGACCAGGGTGATGACTGAGGCATTGCCAATCACAATCCCGAGCATCGTCAGGGCGCTGCGCAGGCGGTGCGACCACAGGGTGTCTGTGGCGATCGCCAGCGAATCGCGCAGCGGCAGATGACCGGCCATGGGTGGGCCATGGATCTCCAGCCTGTTGCCCTGGCGTTGTGTGAGCGCTCGGGGTTGCAGAAACAGCCCAAATCAAACGCACTCCGATGCCTGCGCAGCTCCCGTGTCGAGTCAGGCCGTCACGTTTGATGCTCTGGCCTCAGAGCACGGCCCAAACAATCCACCATGCTCCCGCCGGGAGCCTGGGGCAATGCGTGTAAAGACCGATTGTGCGGGCCTGCTGGCGGCACCAATCTGTGTGCATCAACCCAGGGAGGAGCCACCCATGGCTGACACCCCGCCTCAGCACACGTAGAAGCACCGCTGACTGCAGGCCCCTGCTCCAACAGTCTCACCAAACTTTGG